>JBDRFQ010000401.1:0-5844 GCA_043818685.1 Candidatus Eiseniibacteriota bacterium | reverse complement strand
GCGGCGCTCGGCGCGCTCGAGGGCCTCGACGTCCTGTCGTTCTCGAATCGGGCGGCGGCGGGCTTCACGGCGGACACCTTGTGGTCGCGCCTCTGGAACGCCGGGTTCGCCGTCCCGGGCGTTGCCGGGACCGACGCCCGTCTCAGCCGCCTGGACAGCGAGCCGATCGGGGCGCTGCGGGTCTACGTCGAGGTTCCCGATCCCTACGCGGCCCCGCAAGACCTCTACGACTCGTGGGTCGAGGGAATCCGCGGAGGCCGGACCTTCATCACCTCCGGACCGATGCTCACCGCGTTCGACGCGGGAGGGGCGGGGGCGGGAGAGACGCTTCATGTGTCAAGCGGAATCGCCCTCCGCGTTCCGGTCCATTTCCGTTTCGAGTGGAAGCGGAGGCTCGGCCGGATCGAGGTCATCGTCAACGGGGAGATCGTCGAGACCTTCAATCCGGGACAGGCGTCGGTCTTCGAGCGGACGGTGCCGGTTCCTGTCCTCGAAACGGCGTGGATCGCGGTGCGGCACGACGACTACGCGTACGACAGCTTCCATCCGACGACCCGCGCCTTCGCCCAGCCGACTCCGGTCCTCGTGCGTCTCGCGGGAGACGACCTTACCTCTGCGGCGTCGGGGGCCCACGCGCTTCAGGAGATCGACCGGCTCGATTCGCTCCTCTCGATGGTCGCCGACTACCCGTCGCCCGCGGAGTCGCTCGCGGTGGCCGACGGGATCGCGGCGGCTCGCTCCGTCTGGGAGGCCCGCGGGAACGCCCCCCCCGGGCGGTTTCATCTCATCGCTCCCTGCTACGCCTGCTACCTCGCCGACACCGTGCCCGTCTTCATCTGGGAAAAGCCGGCGGATGCGGACTCCGTTTTCCCGACGACCTACCGCCTCGTTCTCGCGGAGGACGCCGAGCTCGGATCCGTTCTCGTGGACACCTCCGGGCTGTCCGAGCCGGCGTGGTCGCCGCCGGAGGCGCTCACGATCGGGAAGCGCTACTACTGGCGCGTGCGCGCGCATGACGGAAGGGGGGCGGCCCGCTGGGCGGAAGAACTCGACTGGTGGTTCGAGCCCTCGATCGAGACCGGGGTCGCGGGCGCCGGCGGGGAGGGGGACCTCTCGCTCGGCGTATCGCCGAACCCGGCGGCCGGCGGCGCGCTCTTTCGCCGCGAGGGTCCCGCGGGGTTCGACGCCGTGATCGCGATCTACAACCTAGCGGGGCGCGAGGTGTGCTCGCTCCGCCTCCCGCCCGGCGAGCGGACCGTCGCCTGGAGGGGATCGGACCGCTTCGGGAGGGAGCTCCCGAACGGGATCTACCTCTATCGAGCGGAGGGGGGCGGAATCGTCGAGACAGGCAAGATCTCTCTCGTAAGATAGGCGGCGGGGGACCGCGAGCGGGGCGGCCGCCCGGAGGAAGCGCATCCTCGTGATCGTGATAGGATGAGACCGGCGGGCGCAACGCGGTCGCCGGTCGAACCAACGGAACGACGACGGGAGGGACCGATTGTCTGAGTCGAGCTCGCGGGCGGGCGATCGCGACGGCCCCCGCCGCGGGGATCCCGCGCTCCCCGCGCACGCTCTCCTCGCGGCGATTCCGGCGGCGGTGGTTGCCGCCTGGCCGATCTTCCGGATCGCGCGGGATTGGCCGGGGCTCGCCGACCGCGTTCTTCTGGTGGTCTACTTCTTCGTGGGGTTCGCCGCCGCCGCTCTCCTCTCCGCCGCGGCGGCTCGTGCCTGGGCGGGATTCCGAAAGAGAAGCGACCGCCGGTCCGTCGGGGTCCGGGCGCTCTGGATTCACCTGCTCCTGTTCGTCCCGTTCGCGGTCTATCGATACGAGGCGGCGCGTCCCACGTACCTCTTCGATCCGCCGGTCGGCTTTCCGATCGCGCTCGCCGCCCTGGTTCTCGTTCCGATCTCTCTCTTCCTCGCGCGGAGGATCGTCCGGTTCGAGCCGCCGGCGATCGCGCTCGCGCTCGCGCATCTCCTGCTTTTCCTCCCCGTGCTCGCCGAGGCCGATCGGAGAGCTTCTCCCGCCCTCCCCGCGCCCGTGGCCCCCGCCGGCCCGCGGTTTCGTGTCTGCCATCTCCAGTACGACGGGATCTCCCACGGCCTCGTGGAGCGTTTCATCGGCGAGGGGATCCTCCCGAACTTCGAGGCTCTCCTCGCTCGCGGGGCCCGCGCGGATCTCCTTCCGCGGATCTCCGAGCTCAACCCGTTCATCGACAGCGCCTCCCGCGGCATGCGAAGCCCGGTCGTGTGGACCAGCATCAACACCGGGCGCGCCTCGTATCATCACGGGATTCACGACTTCGAGGCGACCGGGCTCGCGCTTCTCGTCGATCCGATTCCGTTCCGGGTCCCGCTCTCCGGATCACCGCTGGGGAGGCTCCTCCGCGTCTCGAGGGTCACGGCGAACCGCACGTTCGTGCGCGAGCCGTTCGTTTGGGAGATTGCCGAAGCGGCGGGCCTTCTCTCGGGGACGATCGGGGCGCAGGTCACCTCGCCTGTTTCTCCGACCCGGGGCTTCCTCATCGCGAACGAGGCGGTGACCATCCGAAAGCAGGATCTCTGGTATCCGCCCGACCTCTTCACCGCCGAAGAAGAGGAGAGATTCCGCGATCCGTCGATCGAGGAGGAAATGGAACGCTGGTTCGGCTTCTCTTCAGCGGTCGACATCGACAAGCCCTTCGGTTCCGGCTCGCTGATCGAACGGTACGGCTACGTTTCCTCCCGCATCTTCCGCAGGGACCACCGCCTCGCGCAGGCGTCCCTCTCGCTTCTCGACCGAACCGAGCCGGACCTGTTCACCCTCTACTTCTGCGGCTCGGACGATTCCCAACACTACTTCTGGAAGCACACGTTTTGTCCCGAGGCGCCGATCGAGCCGGAAGAACGAAGGCGATTCTGCCGGGTGATCCCGAACTATCTCCGGTTTCTCGACTTCGTGACCGGCGAGATGGAGCGGCGTTTCGACCCGGAGAAGACGGTGTTCATCATCTCGGCGGATCACGGGCTCGGGCCGTACGATCTCCATCCGTCGTTCTCGCGCCTCCTCAATCTCCGGCGCGAGCGGCACCAGTTCAACACCGGGAGCCACCGCCGGCGCGCGTTCTTCCTCATCGCCGGCCCCCCGATCAGGGGGGGGGTGCGGATGAGCGACGTGCGCGAGGTCGACCTCACGCCGACGATTCTCTATCTCCTCGGCCTTCCGGTCGCCGAAGACATGGACGGAGAGGTGATCACCGGGGCGCTCGACCCGGACTTCCTACGGAGGAACCCCGTGCGGAGCGTGCCGAGCTACTCGGCCCTGGCAAGCTCCGGCGAGTTCCATCTTGAGGACGACGCGGAGACAAGGGAGAGGCTGAAGTCGCTCGGCTACGTCGAGTAAGCGCCCATAGGGTCAGCGCTCCCGCCGCACCCCTTCTTTGACAAGTGAAGCGAATGCCTGGGCCGCGGGGGAGAGGTAGCGGCTCCGCAAGCGGATCAGGCCGGTTCGTCTCTCGAGGCGGAGGCCTGCGAGGGCCGGGGAGGAGAGGCGCCCCTCGCGGAGCTCGGCGCGCACCGACCTCGCGGGGAGAACGGCGAAACCGAGTCCCACCTCCACGAGTTTCTTGATCGCCTCCGGGCTGGAGATCTCCATCGCGATCCGCGGCGCGAGCCCGTGCGAGGCGAACGCGCGGGCCACCTCGCGGCGCGTCACCGACGAAGGTTTGAACGTGATCATCGGAATCGAGGCGAGGTCCTCGAGACGAACCCTCTTTCTCGCCGCCAGCGGATGCCGCGTGGGGAGAACGGGAAGGAGGTCGTCCCGGTCGACCGCGTCGACGGCGAGGTCGTCCCCCTCGACGGGGAGGTTCGCCACCGCGAGCTCGATCCGGCCCGCGCGGAGCGCCTCCAGCAGGGGAACGCTTCCCTCCACCGCGACGGAGAGATCGACGGCGGGATAGAGCCGGACGAAGCGCCGGTACGCTCGGGGGAGCACGTAGATGCTCGCCACGTCCGTCGTGCCGATGTCGAGACGCCCGCCCTTCAGCGACCGGAAGTCCTTCGCCGCCCTCGCGAAATCGTCGGCGGATCGAACCAGATCCTCAGCGATCGGGAGGAGGTGTGAACCCGCCGCCGTCAGCCGGACCTCCCTTCCCTCTCTCTCGAAAAGCGGCTCGCCGGTCGTCTCCTCCAGGCGCCTGAGCCGGGCGGACACGGAGGGTTGCGACAGGTGAAGGGCGCGCGCGGCCGCCGAGAATCCCCCCTCGCGCACGACCGAGAGAAACGCGCGGATGTTCGGGAGGTCCATGCTCGTATCCTCCCGGTCCCGTTCGTCGGACGCCCCTCCGGCCGGCGGGAACCGGTCCGGGAAGTATATAGAAATATTCTATGGAAGGCATCAAAACTATTCATGATCTCGATCGAACGCGCTCAGGTATCCTCTGCAGGTCCGGCCCGCGTGCGGCCGGCGGGAAAGGAGCTCACATGGGCAAGGTGGAGATACGTCCCGCGAAGGGGAAGCTCGGGATCCTCACCCCGGGCATCGGCGCGGTCTCGACGACCTTCATGGCCGGCGTCGAGGCGGTCCGCATGGGCCTCGCCGAGCCGATCGGGTCCCTCACCCAGATGGGAACGATCCGCCTGGGGAAGCGAACGGAAGAACGAGTCCCCGCGGTGAAGGAGTTCGTCCCTCTGGCCGGTCTCGAGGACCTCGCCTTCGGGGGGTGGGACATCTACGAGGACAACTGCTTCGAGGCGGCGTGCAAGGCGGGGGTTCTGGAGAGGGGTCTTCTGGAGAGCGTGAAGCCGTTCCTCCAGTCGATCGTTCCGATGGCCGCCGTCTTCGACAATCGCTACGTGAAGAAGCTCACCGGCCCGAACGTCAAGAAGGGGGCGACCTGGCTCGATCTCGCCGAGCAGGTGATGGAGGACATCCGGACCTTCCAGAAGGCGAACGGGGTCGATCGATCGGTGATGATCTGGTGCGCCTCGACCGAGATCTTCATCCAGCCTTCCGACGTGCACCAGTCGCTGAAGGCGTTCGAGGAGGGGCTGAAGAAGAGGGACGAGCGGATCGCGCCCAGCATGGTCTATGCCTACGCGGCGATTCGCTCTGGCGTGCCCTTCGCGAACGGAGCGCCGAACCTCACCGTCGACATCCCGGCGCTCGTCGAGCTCGCCCGCGAGATGAACGTACCGATCGTCGGCAAGGATTTCAAGACAGGACAGACCCTCATGAAGACGATCCTCGCGCCCGGCTTCAAGGCGCGCCTTCTCGGCGTCTCCGGGTGGTTTTCGACGAACATCCTCGGCAATCGTGACGGCGAGGTGCTCGACGATCCGGAATCGTTCAAGACGAAGGAGGCGTCGAAGCTCTCTGTTCTCGATCAGATCCTCCAGCCTCACCTCTACCCGTCGCTCTACGGCGATCTCTATCACAAGGTGCGGATCAACTACTATCCGCCGCGCGGGGACAACAAGGAGGGGTGGGACAACATCGATATCTTCGGATGGCTCGGCTACCCGATGCAGATCAAGGTCGACTTCCTCTGCCGGGACTCCATTCTGGCCGCGCCGATCGTTCTCGATCTGGCGCTCTTTCTCGACCTCTCGGCAAGGGCCGGGCGGCGCGGAATCCAGGAATGGCTCTCTTTCTACTTCAAGAGCCCGATGACGGCGCCGGGCCTCTATCCGGAGCACGATCTCTTCATCCAGTTGATGAAGCTGAAGAACACGCTCCGCGACATGAGGGGCGAGGAGCTGATCCACCATCTCGGATCCGAGTACTACGACTAGTGTCGTGTCCCGTAAATATCGGTTATAATGAGTTCATCTCTTGAAGGAGGTGGACCGATGGGGCACAAG
>JBDRFQ010000400.1:0-6414 GCA_043818685.1 Candidatus Eiseniibacteriota bacterium | reverse complement strand
GTCCGGATCGCCGGCCATCTCGCGGAAGACGTGAAAGGCCTCCCCGAGCGCCCTCCCCCCGAAGGCGGTCTTCGACATGCGAGCGAGGAGCTCCGAGAAGCTCCCCGCCGACCGCACGTCGAGCGTCTCGAGGGGCTCGAGACCGTCTTCCTTTCCGTCGTGAAGCCGTCGCTTCAACCATCACCCCCGGGTGCCAGAACAGTCTCCCCGGCGGCGGCGAACCTCGGGACCCGGACGATCCGGGCCTCCGTGTGAGGCAATGCTCGCTTGATGCGAGCCACAATGAAATCGGTCTTGTTCTCGCTCATCATCCCGCAGGTGAAGACGTCAGCAGCCACGAGACCGCTCTCCGCATAGGTGTGTACCGAAACGTGACTCTCGTCCAGCATGACGAAAGCGGTACATCCCGAAGGCGAGTTGTGACCGAATCGATACCGGCACGAGTTGATCACCGTCGATCCCGATTCGATGGAGGCTCTCCGAATCACATCGAGAAGGAACGCGTCGTCTTCACAAATTTCACGGGGCACGCCGCTGAAATCGAGAAGAACGTGGCTTCCGACGGAAAAGGTGTTCCGTCCGGGTCGGGCCTTGTGACTCCTGACGTGAGTCTTCATCTCACTCTCCTGTTCGGCTGACCGTGCGGTTCACGGCGCCGTCCCGGCCAGGTTCTGCGCGGGCACCGCTGCACGTGAAGACCATACCGTACAGCGCCCGCTTTGGGATTTTGTGTCTCACCCCCCTGATGGATTCGGGTAACTCCGGGCCACGCGGATCGCCCGCCGGGAGCCTATTCCCATACGGCCCCTCACCTGCGGGGATTTGCCGCCGGCCCATCCTTCCCTGCGCCAATCAAGACTGAGTATTGTACCAATCTATTCGACCTGAGGGGTACAAGCCAAATGTGAGAACGGTCTTTTTTTTGGGGGGGGCTCCAGCGCGGCGGGGCGCCGCCGGGCGCGTCCGAACCCGGAACTCGTTCCATTTCAACGCATAAGCGGGCCGGAGGCGCGGGCCTCCCGGACGGACTCGGGCCACCCACGTGGATGCCGCTCCCCTCCCTCCGCGGATCTCTCCGGGCAGGGACTCCTCTCCCTCCCGCCCGGCCCCCGGATCCGGGCCGCTCCCCCCCCGGAGGGTCCGGCGTCTCGCGGGCGCATGAACTTGATGTCTAAAATCGCCGCGCCTCCGAGTCGGGCGGGCCGGCGACGCGCGAGGACGCCGGGTCGGGAGCCGATTGCGCGGCCTCGCCCCGTCGAGTACCATCGTTGTGGGACCGGGGCCCCCGTTCCGAAGCCGGTGATGGAGAAGCGATGATGCGGCGGCCGGGATCGAAACGAGAAAGGGGCGGGACGGAGAAGCCGGGAAGGGGCCCTTTCCTCCCCCTTCTCTGTTTCGCGGCTCTCGCGTGCGTTTCGTTCTTGGCGCTCCCCGCGCGGCCGGCCGAACCGAACAAGGAGCGGATCATGGACCTTCCTCTGCTGATGCCGGAGGTGATGGGCGGAGAGGCCGGAGTTGAATCCGAGACCCTCTACGATCGGGAAACGATCTTCCGGTACATGAACGGCGCCGGAGAGGTCTATCTTTCGTACGGCTTCCGCGCGCTTCTCGTGCGGCGCCTCCCCGGTCCGGCGGGGGACACGCTCACCGTCGAGCTCTACGACATGGGGAGCTCCGCCGACGCGTTCGGCATCTTCTCTCGAAACCGCGGCGGCGAGGAAGCGGGAGTCGGACAAGGATCCGAGTATCGTTCGGGTTACCTGCTCTTCTGGAAGGACCGATGCTTCGCGACGATCTGGACGAGCCGCGACTCCCCGGAGTCGAAGAAGGCGGTGTTCGAGACGGGAAGGGCGATCGCCGCGCGCATTACGGAGGAGGGCGCCCTCCCGGATCTCCTCTCCACCCTGCCGGAGCAGGGTCTCGCCGAGGGCTCGATCCGCTACTTCCACAGGCACACCGATCTCAACCAACACTACTTTCTCTCCGACGACAACATCCTCGATCTCGGGGAAAGGACCGACGCGGTTCTGGCCGCGTACGCCGCCGAGGAGGGGGGCGTTCTACTTCTCGTCGTCCGCTACCCCCGAGAGGGGGATGCGGAGAAAGCACACGAGAGATTCGTCGCCCTCTTTCTGAAGGACGGACGCGGAGGAGCGGCCGCTCCCTTGGAAGACGGGACCTACGCGGGGTCGGCGCGCGTGGGTCGCCACCTGATCGCGGTCTTCGACGCCCCCGGCCCCGAGATCGTGGACCAACTCCTCGCCGCAGCGCGGGGCCGCCTGGAAGGAGGCGCGAGGTGAGTGCGAAGACGATTTACACGAGAAGGGACTTTCTCAAGGGGACCGCCTGCGGCGCGGCCGGCTTCGCCCTCGGTATTCCGGCCGCGAGACGCGCGTTCGCGGAGACGGTCCTTCCCTCGAAGCGATCCCGCGCGGTTCTCGTTCGCGATCTGAGCGCGGCTCTCCCGGACGGGAGCTTCGACCCCGATGTCCTCTCGAGGATGTTGGACGATGCGGTCGCCGCGCTCGCCGGCGCGGAGGACCCGAAGGAGGCGTGGGCGGAACTCCTCTCTTCCGACGACGTGCTCGGCATTAAATCGAACATCTGGCCTTCCCTTCCCACGCCCCCCGCGCTCGAGGAGGCGATACGAGGGAGAGCGCTCGAGGTCGGGATCCCGGGGGTGAACATCTCGACGGGCGATCAGCGGGTTCTGGACGACCCGGTCTTCCTCAGAGCGACCGCCCTCATCAACATCCGCCCCGTACGCACACATCACTGGTCGGGGATCGGCGGGTGCATCAAGAACTACATCATGTTCGTGCGGGAGCCGTGGAAGTGGCACGACGACTCGTGCGCCGATCTCGCAGGGGTCTGGAAGGAGCCGGTGTGCGCGGGGAAGACGCGGCTCAACGTGCTCGTCGCGCTCAGGCCCCTTTTCTACGGGATCGGACCGCACCACTTCGATCCGCTCCACGTCTGGCCCTACAACGGTCTTCTCGTCGGCACCGACCCGGTCGCGCTCGACGCGCTCGCCGTGAAGCTGCTCGAGGAAAAGAGGAAGGCGTTCTTCGAGAAGCCGCCGCGCGGAGGGACCTCGGCGAAGCACGTCAGGATCGCGGAAACCCGCTGGGGTCTCGGCGTCGCCGACATCGACCGGATCGACATCGTTCGAATCGGCCCGATGGAAGACGCCCTGATCTGACGGGTCATCGGGTGCGGAATCCAGTCCCGGACGCCCGATTACCAGGAGCACCACGGTTCGGACGGCGGGTCCTGCCGGCGGCTGTCCGCTCGGTGCTCACCAGTCGCCGAGCCTTGGTGGTTGCGCTCCTCGCGGACACCTGCCGCCGTCACTCGCCGTGGCTTGATGCGAGTGGTCTCGAATCGGATTGCTCATTCCGTGTAACGACCCTGAGGGCCCAGCGCTTCTCACCGAAGGGAAGACGGTATCCGCTGCAAGACCGCGCCTTCGCTGCTCTCCGTCCGCTGGTGCAACAACGGCGGGTGGCGGCCACGGGCGCCCGCGAGTGCGCGGCCACCAAGTGCGAAGGCGCGACTGGCCGGCGCACGAGCGGGCGGATGGCCGACAGGACCCGCCGTCCGAATGCTCGAGGGTAACGAGAAAGTTCTCTCGCGCACACGGCGCGAACGAGGGACCCGCCGAGCCCACCCCTACGCGGCCGCGCGGGTCGGCCTCCTCGTCGCGAAGTAGAAGATGATCATGCCGACCGTGCCGGCAAGCCCGAACGCGCCGAGGTAGTACCACACCTTCCACGGCTCGTAGGTGCTCCAAAGGAGCCGCGTCGCCTCCTCCACCGTCGCTCCCGCCCCCCCGTTCAGCCTCGCCGCCAGCGCCCCGAGCACCTCCGTGTTCTCGAGCCCCTCGGCCGTCTCTCGCGCCATTCCGAGGTCGTCGACGAGATACCGCCTCGCCAGGTCGTACTTGCTCGACATCGCCTCGTACATCCGCCCGCCGATCCCGTTCCCCGCCGCCCATCCGATCGCGAAGGGGATGTTCGAGTAGCCCATGTAGAGCGCCTTCTTGTCCGGCGGCGCAATGAGTCCCACATACGCGCTGAAGGTCGGGCTGCACGTCATCTCGCCGATCGAGAACAGGAGGAGCATGAGGCAGACGAACCAGCCGATCATCGACGAGCCGCACGCGACGAACCCGACGAGCGATATGATCATCCCGATCACCATCGCGGCGACCTTGTTGATTCGCCCGATGAGCCAAGAGATCGGAATGACGAGAAGGATGATCGACCACGGATTGATGTTGATGATCATCTCCGGCTTCACCTGGCCGTCCGGGAGGAGCCAGCTTTGGCTCACCGCGCCGTATGCCGGCGCGACGTCCGCCGTGTTCACCCATTCGTCCACGAAGTTCGGCAGGAGGTCCCAAAGCTGCATGAACATCAGCCAGAAGCAGGAAAAGATGAGAAGAAAGGCGACCAGCCGCGGGTCCTTGAAGACAGTCCCGATCGACGAGGCGAAAATGCCGAGCGGCCCCTTCTCCCCATCTTTCGAGGGGACCTTCTCCGGCTCGCGGTAGAGGAGGAAGGCGGGGAGGAAGTTGAACGCCGTCACTGCCGCGGCGGCGTAGAAGACCACGTGCCAGTTGATCTCGCCGCGGAGGGGCGCCGCGCACATCGGGGCGAGCGCGCCGCCGATGTTGACCACCCAGTAGAACATCCCCCAACCCATCGAGGAAGTCTCTTCCGTCGTGGTCTTCGCGATCGTTCCGTGCACGGCCGGCTTGAAGATCGCCGTTCCCGTGGCGACGAAGCACGCGGCAATGAGAAACACGCCGAAGTTCGCCCCCTCCCAGCCGCGCGCCGTGAGCGCGTCGGCGAACACCTTCGACTGCGCCATCCCGATGTACCCGAGAATGTTGAGGGTGAAAGCGACCGCCAGGCTCTTCCGGTAGCCGTAGCGCTCGGTGTAGCCGCCGGAGACCATCGGGATGAGGCACTGGAGAAGGGCCCACCACATGTAGATGTCGCCCTTCTCCTGGAAGCTGAGACCCAGGCCGTTCCGCTCGGCCGACGCGACGAGATAGAGTGGGGCGATCGCCCGCACTCCGAAGAACGCCAACCGCTCGAAGATCTCCATGAAGTTGGCGAACCAGAAGTTCGCGGGGAGGCCTCTGATCTGCTGCCAGAATGATGCCTTGCCTTTTTCCATCTGCCGGCTCCTGCTCGTGGGTTTCGGGCGCCTCGCGGCTCGGACGTTTCCGGCCATTCTACCACGGCCCGCTCCGCCCCCCATGTCCGAATCCCCCGCCACGCGAGCCGCCCCTTCCGCGCGGCCGCACCATAATCCCTTGCAAGACAAGAAGTTCCGCGACCAGAACGCCCCCCGGAGGCCGGGATTGCCCCCCTCCCGGGTCTCCGCTTACAATAGAGAGCACACCCGCGCCGCGCGGCCGCGCCGAAGCGTTCGATCCGCCCGCAAAGGAGCCCTGCGATGAGACCGATCCGAACGAAGAACATCCTCCCGCTCGTCCTCCCTCTTCTCGCCGCGGCGGCCCTCTTCGCCGCCTCGGAAGAGGGCTCCGCGCCCCCGCTCGCTCCGGCCCGGCCCGTGGTCGACCGCTACTGGGGCGTCGACGTGATCGACGACTACCGCTACATGGAGAGCCTCGACGACCCCGAGGTGGTCGAGTGGATGAAGGGGCAGGACGACCACGCAAGGCGCCGGCTCGACGCCTTCCCCGGGCGGGAGGCTCTCGCCGAACGGGTCAAGGATCTGATGAGGGCCGAAACGTCCTCGTACTACGGAATCGTCCTCCGCGGGGGCGTCACGTTCGCGATCAAGCGCCAGCCGCCCAAGCAGCAGGCGTTCCTCGTCGTCCTCGGATCGCTCGACAAGAAGGACGACGAACGGATCCTCGTCGATCCGAACGTCCTCGATCCAGAGGGCGGAGTCTCCATCGACTTCTTCGTCCCCTCGCCGAGCGGGCGTTGCGTCGCGGTGTCCCTCTCCGAGCACGGCACCGAAGACGGGACGCTCTTCGTCTATCGCGTCGGCACGGGAGAGCCCCTCCCGGACGAGATCCCGCGCGTGAACGGCGGAACCGCGGGGGGGAGCGCCGCCTGGACCGCGTCGGAAGAGGCGATCTACTACACGCGCTACCCGTACCCGGGGGAGCGCCCGAAGGAAGACCTGCCGTTCTACCAGCAGATCTGGCTGCACCGGCTGGGGACGGATGTCTCCGAGGACGACTACGTTCTCGGGGAGAGCTTCCCCAGAATCGCCGAGATCGCCTTCGTGTCGAGCGGCGACGGCACGGGGATCCTCGCGCGGGTGAGCAACGGCGACGGGGGCGAACACGAGTTCTGGCTCCTCCGCGAGGACGGGAGCTGGACCCGCTTCGCGCGCTTCGAGGACGGCATCGAAGAGGCGCGGTTC
>JBDRFQ010000399.1:0-8120 GCA_043818685.1 Candidatus Eiseniibacteriota bacterium | reverse complement strand
GGGGACGTCATGCTCTTCCTCACGCTCGAGGACGAGTTCGACCTCGTCGAGTGCACGCTCTTCCCCGGGGTCTTCCGCCGCTTCATCGCCGAGGCGCGGGGTCCCGGGCCCTTCGCGGTCGAGGGGACGATCGAGGAGCAGTACGGGGCGCGCACGGTGAACGTGCAACGCCTCGACTCGCTCGCGAAGGAGGAGCCGATCCTCGGGGAGATGCTGGAGGAGGAGGCCGCGGGCGGCGGATCGCGGCGGTGATTCGGGAGGAAAAGGCCAGTCCCTTCTTGGCACCTCTGGCGCGGCGGACCGGGTTCGTGTCCCCATTTTCCGCCGCATTCGAGGGAGCGGGTACCCGGCTCCGTCGAACACGGTCCCGAGAGGGCCCACCCCGCCCCCGCTCAGGGAGAATGCCGTGGTTCGAAACCAGACTCCCCATTCTCACCTGCAGAGGAAGCTGATTCAGTCGGGCCACCTGCTGGAATGGGGTGTCTGGTTCCACAAGGTGTCCGCGACGCACGGCCGCGATCGCCGCCCGCGAGGGGGGAAGAGTCGGGAATCCGATGCCTCCTCCTCGTCGTCGGGGGCCGCCCTTTCAAGGATGCGCCTGCGCGATGGAGCAACCCGATTCCCGAAGCGCGGGTTTGACCGGGCCCGAAGCGCTCCGTAGAATCGTGATCGCGAGGGGAGCGGGCGCTTGGGCAAGAACGAGGCAAACGAGACGCGTGTTTCTTCGCGGACGGTCCTTGCGTGCGCGGCGCTCTTCCTTCTCCTCCATCTCGCCGCCGCGTCGCTCTTCCCCGGGAGAACCTGGGGGGCGCACCACCTCCGCTATCTCGCGCCGTGGTGGTGGGCGGTCTGGCTCTCCGTTCTCGCCGCCGCGCTCATTCCTCGGGGGAGGGCGGCGATCGGGGGGGCGGCCCGCATTGCGGACTCGTTCATCGAGGCGAGGCGGATCGCCGGCCCCGTGCTTCTCTTCGCCTGTTCGTGGCTCGTCTTCTTTCTCTTTCGCACGCGGAACCTCTTTCTCGGCGACGGCCTTCTCGTCACCTCGGTGGTGCGGAACCCGGAGGAGACGGGCATAGGCGCCGCAGGTTTCGTATCCCTCACGATCCACAAGGGGATTTTCGCCGCGATGGAGGCGGTCAATCCGGGGGCCGGCGGCGCGGCGCCTTTCGTTCTGACGAGCACGCTCGCCGGCGCGTGCGTTGTGCTCCTCGCCCGAGCCGCCTCGCGCGACCTCGCTTCAGGCGGCCCGGCGCGCGCGCTTCTCTTCGCGTCGATCATCCTCTCGGGCGGCATGCTTCTCTTCTTCGGCTACGTCGAGCACTACTCGCTCATGCAGGCGGCGCTTCTTCTCTACCTGGTTCTCGCGGTCCGCCGGCTCCACGGCCGGGGATCCCTCCTTGCCCCGACGGCGGCCCTCCTCGCCGCGGTGCTCCTTCATGCCTCATCCATCGTGATCGTTCCATCGTGGTTTCTCCTTCTCAGGCCCGGTGCAGGCGGGAGGAGACGGGCCCTCGCCCTTCTCACGCCGGCCGTCGCCGCGGCCGCCGCGGCGTGGGGGCTCCTCCACTACACGGAGAGGTTCTACAGGGGGCTCGACGCGTTCCTCCCGATTCTCGAGAAGGGGGACCATTCGTATTCTCTCCTCAGCGGATCTCACGCCGCGTTCGTCGCGAACGAGGCTTTCCTCCTCTTCGGCGGCGCCCTGCTCCTGCCGCTCCTTCTGCTTCTCCCGGGTGATCGGGAAGAGAGAGAGGGCGAGCGGGCGGTGGGGAGCTTCCTCGCCGTCGCGGCGGCTCTCTCCCTCCTTTTTCTGCTCTTCGTCGATCCGAGGCTCGGAGGCCGCGACTGGGACCTCATGGCGCTCCCGCTCTTTCCCTGTCTCCTCTGGCTCGGACACGCGATCCTCGGGCGTTGCTCCCAGATCGACACCCGCGATGCGCTCGTTCTCGCCGCCCTGATGCTCCTCCACTCTTTCCCCTGGATCGCCGTGCAGCTCGACCGGGATCGGGCGGTGGCGATGACCGTTGCAACGACGATCAACGACCCTCACTACGCAAACCCGGCGGCGCGCGCGCCGAAGTCGTTCGGGTTGCTCCTCGCGCGCGAGGGCTATCACGAGCAAGCGAACCTCTTCTTCGAGAAGGCTCTCGGGCTTCGAGGAGACGCCCAGAACTACTTCAACTTCGGCACGAACCTGGCGAGACAGGGGAAGTACTCCGAGGCTGCCTCGTTCCTCGAGAGAGCGGTTCTCGCGGATCCCGGGTACGTCCCGGCATACGGCAACCTCGCAGCGTGCTACATCAATCTGAGCGACACGAGCAGAGCGGAGGAGGTAGTCCGGAGGCTTCTTGCGGTCGCCCCGAACGAGGGGAAGGCCTACTGCTATCTGGGGATCATCCGCGCCGAGAAGGGCGAGTACGAGGAGGCGATTCGATCCTTCCGGATATCCGTCGACCTCGATCCGGGAGACGACGAGTCGTGGGCGCGGCTCGGTGTTCTTCTCGCCGGGCAGGGACGGACCGGCGAGGCGAAGGAGGCCCTCCTCCGGGCTCTCGAGATCGATCCGGAGAGCGCGGAGGCGAGGGCCGCTCTCGAGAAGATCAGGGGAGAGGAGCAGGACGCGCTCGACTATCGATGACGTGCCGTTCGAGGCTCGCGGCGTGGTATCCTTAGCGTTAGGTAGGGCCATCGGGACGGGCATCGAGTGGGCAGTCAACACCGGGCCGTCGATTGAAGAAAGAGAATCGTCCTCGCGCTGTTCCCGAAGCACCTCTCGCCGCCGGCCTTGCCGTGTTCGCGCTCTTTCATGTGGCCGCCGCCTTCGTGCTGCCCGAGATCCTCTGGGGCGCCCACCACCTCCGCTACGTTCCGTTGCCGTTTCAGGCGGCGTGGTTCGTGCTACTCGCGGCCCTTCTGCTCCCCCGGACGCGGCGGGCTCTCGCCGCGCTTCTCGAGCGGGCGGCCGGGCCGTCTGCCCGGTCAGGCCTGGTGCGCGCGGCGGCCCTGACGGCGCTCGGAGCTCTCCTCTTCGCGCTCCTCCGCTCGCGGAACCTCTTCCTCGGCGACGGCTACCTGCTCTCCGGCATCCTCGCCTCCGGCGAGCCGTATGAAGCGGGCCACGCCGGGTACGGGACGTTCCTTCTCGCGCGCAGTCTCTTGGGGATCTTCCGCGGGGCCGGATGGGACGCGGGAGGCGTGGCTCCCCTCGCGCTCCTCAGCGCCCTCTCCGGGCTCGCCGTCCTCCTCCTCGCGCCTCGCCTCGCCGAGGAGATCGCTTCGCGCCCGATTACGCGCGCACTCGTCGCCGGAACGATCCTCCTCTCGGGGGCGGCCGTTCTCTTCCTCGGGCATGTGGAGCTCTACGCTCCGATGCACGCCTCCGTCCTTCTCCACCTTTGGCTCGGGGCGCGGTTCCTTCGCGGGCGATCGGGCATCGCGGCCCCGAGCGCGGCGCTGGCGGTCGCGGCGGCCCTCCATCTCACCGCTCTCGCGTTCGCTCCCTCTCTCCTCTATCTGGCGCTGGCCGGTCCCCGGCTTCGGAAGGGAGCGAAGGCGGTCTTCCTCGCGGGGCTCGCCGCCGCGGTGGTCCTTCTCGGATGGTACGTGCTCGCGACGAAAGGAACCTACGAGAAGGAAGGCGCTCTTCTGCCGCTGGCCGGCGGGGCGGAAGGTCCCTACTCGCTTTTCTCGCCGGGGCATCTCGGGCTCGTGGCCAACGTCCTCGTCCTCCTTCTCGGCGGGGCTCTTCTCCTTCCTCTCATCGGACTTCGAAGAGGGGACCGCGGCCGTCCCGGGGAGAGAGGCCTCCTCGTTCGGTTCTTTGGGCTCGCCGCGCTCGGCGGGCTTCTCGTCAGCCTTCTCGTGGATCCGCAGCTCGGGAGCCGCGACTGGGATCTCCTCGCTCTTCCCGTGTTTCCGCTCCTGCTCCTTCTCGTGTTACGGTCGGCGCCGTCCCATCCCCCATCCGCGCCCCGGACGGTACTGGTCCTCGGCGCGATGCTTCTCCACACGGCGCCCTGGGTCGCGGCGAACGCGGACCGGGACCGCTCCGTTCCGATGACCCTCGCGATGGTGGCTCGCGATCCGCGCTACGACGACCCGACCCTCCGGGCGTCCAGCTCGCTCGCGCTTCTTCTCTCGGAAGCCGGATACGCGGAGCAGTCGGTTCTCCTCGCCGGAAGGGCGGCGAGGGCGAAGGGGGGCGCGGTGGACTTCTGCAACCTCGGCAAGTCGTACGGCGTGGCCGGGAACTACGACGAGGCGATCCGCTGCTTCCGCCGCGCGCTCGACATGGACCCTCGCTTTTCCGATGCCCGTCTGAACCTCGCCGTTGCGCTCCGAAAGAAGGGTGATCCCGGTGGGGCGGAGGCGGTTCTTCGGGAGTGGATCGCCGTCGCCCCCGCGGAGACCGAGGCCTACCATCTCCTCGGGAACATCCTCGGAGAGCAGGGGAGGCTGGAGGAGACGATCGAGGTCTTCGAGCGGTGCACCGCGGTCGACACGGCGGACGCCGGAGCGTGGGAAAAGCTCGGCGTCGTCTACGCGCGGGCGGGGCGCCGCGAGGAGGGGGTCCGGGCCGCGCTCCGCGCGGGGCGCATCCGGCCGGACAGCCGGCAGGCGCGCGCGCTTCTCGCCGTGATGGAGGGTGAGGAAGATCTCTCGCCGCGGTAGGCCGCCTCGACTAGCGCGGCACCGCCCACGTATAGGGGCCCCTCGGGATCACCGCCACGGACGCATCGGGCGTGCCTGCGAGGGCCTCTTCGACCGCCTCCTCGGGGGAGCGGGCCGCCCGAAGCCCGAAGGAACGGGCGCGCTCCGCGTCGAGATTCTCCGAAACCATATAGATGTCAATCTGTTCGGTCGCCTCGCGGAGGTGCTGGACCATCCACTGGTCCTTGCGGAAGGACCCCGGCCTCCGCGCCCAGGCGAGGAAGGAGGGGAGGTCCCTCGCCTCGGAGAGAAGTGAAGTGAACGGCTCGCTTCCCCATCCCTCGCCGCACGAGGCACAGAGGAGGACGGCTCCGTTCTTCTTCACGAGCGGCTCCGCCCCCACGATCCCCTTCACGCTCTGGTAGAACGTCGCGTCGAGGGGCGCCCCGCCGCCGCACGTGACGACGAGGTCCCGCTCTCCGCGGGTGACGGCGCGCGCGTTCCGTTCGAGATCCGCGCAGGCGGCCCGGTGCGAGCGGTCGAAGTCGCCCGCATACACCCCGGCGATCCCGCGGCCCTTCCCGATCGTGACGTTCACGGCGAAGTGGAGCCCCGCCGCGCGCGCGATCTCGACCGCCTCCTCGTGAAAGGGGTTTCCGTCGAGGAGGCCGGCGCGCGCCTTCGGATGGCCGACGATCTCCGGGCCGTGCAGAACCGGCATCGCCTCGATGCCGACGATGCCGGGCGCGACGAGCTTCCGGCCCCCCGAGAAGCCGGCCAAGAGGTGCGGCTCGACGAGCCCGATCGCGATCCGGAGATCGGCCTCGAGGAAGGTCGCGTTCAGGGCGATCGTCGTGCCGCGCGCGGTCCGCCCGATCGCCCGCGTCTTCTCGCAGTCGTGAGAGGCCCATGGGACCGACCGCGCGATCTGGTTCCCGAGAAGGCGCGCCGCCTCCCGCTCGGTCACCGCGCGGTGCATCCCGGTGGCGAAGAGGACCGTGACCCTCTCGGGCGCGATCGCCGGGTCGAGAGCCTCGAGGACCGGGGGGAGCACCTCGGAGAGCGCGAGCGGCCGGGTCGCGTCCGGGACGAGAAGAAGGGCCGAGCGTTTTCCCTTCGCCAGATCCGCGAGGGGCGCCGAGTCGATCGGCCGGCGGAGCGCTCCGGCGATCGCCTCCTCGGGGCGGGCGAGAGGCTCCGGCTCCTCCGAATCGATCACGTCGACGCGGGCGCTGCTTGGAAAGCGCACCGGCAGGAAACCGGACCCGTACGCGACGCGCGCCTCCATCAGTAGCTCCTGAAGAGCTCCCCCCACTCGGTGGCCATGTATCGTCTCACGCGCCCCGAACCGATCACCGGATACCAGTACCAGTCGTGATACGCCCACGAGGCGAGGTACGTGAGGACGACGAGGGGCGTGTGCGTGAGAAGAGTCTCCAATGGTTTGAAGATTCCATGATAAAGCATATGCTGGCCGCGGCTCGCGAAGGTGTCCGCCCGCCGGCACCCGAAATCGACCGCCTCGATGTTCTCGCCGACGATCTCGATCTCCCTTGGATCACCGACGCCGAGCCCCTTCTCGTGCGCGAGCCGGATGAAGCGAAGCTCCATCGGGTCGAAGCCCATCATCTTCGCGGCGATCGCGTCGATCGCGACCTGGTCGGCCGAGGCGAGTATGTAGCCCCCTTCCTTGATCTCCATGCAGCGGGGACCGGGGCCGTCCCCGACGACCGTCCCGTCCATCACCGCGAGGATCCCGCTGTGGATCTCCTGCTGGATCATGAGGAGGTCGACCAGCGTTTCGTGGATCGTGCTGTGCGTCCAGTGACGCTTCCGGTCCAAGAGGCCTCCGAACGCGTTCTTCATCGCGCCGGTTATTGTGGTGAAGACATGCGTCTTCATCGTTGGAAGCTGGATGATGTTCTCACCGTGGAATCGTCTCGGGATGTGCACGCCCTCCGGGTAGATCTTGTCGAGAACGAGGAACTCGCCCTTCGGCCGGTAGATCTCCCACGGCTCCCCCTCGTAGAGGTGGACGTTCCGAATGCCGTGCTTCTGGACGACGGGAAGGTGCTTGTTCTTCCTCTCCCCCTCCCTCGCGCTCACCACGACCGTGTTGTTGTGGCAGGCGTGGATGAGGCTGCGGTCGTAGCCGTCCTCGAGGAGCGTTTCGATCACAGCGTCGAGCTGCCACGGCGTCGTGGAGCAGGCCGGATAGAACTTCCCCCAGGAGATGTTGATCTTGAGAGCCGTGTCGCTCGTACGGGGCAGGTGCCGGTCGTATCCGATCGAGCGGAGCAACTCCTTGTAGCGTTCCTTGACGTTCCGCGGGGTCGCTCTCTGCACCGCGACCTTGGCGGTCTTCGGCGCCCGGCTTCCCGCGCGGGGTTCGTTCGATTGAGGCGTCCTGTCGGACATCCGGTTCCTCCTCTCCGTGACCTCTCGAGGGTAAGCGTAACGAGGCCCTCCCGTCTTGGCAAGGGCGCCCCGGAGCTCTAATATCCGCCGCAGGGGGATCGCATGTTCGGACTCCGCCGGCTCGGGCCGGTTTTCATCGTCGTCGGGATCGCGCTGGCTCTTCGGGCCGCCTACTTCCTCACCTACGCGGACCACCCCGAGTTCCGCGCTCCGATGCTCGACGCGGAGTGGTTTCACGAGCAGGCGCTCGCCTTCCGCGCCGGGGATTGGGGTTCGGAGGAGGCCTCTTTCCGCGGGCCGCTCTACCCGCTCTTCCTTGCCGGGATCTACGCAGTCGCGGGCCCCGATCCGGCCGCGGCGCGGCTCGCTCAGCTTCTTCTCGGGTGCCTGACCGTTCTTCTCCTCGGCGTTCTCGGGCGGAGGATTCATGATTCGACGACCGGTCTCCTCGCCGCTCTTCTCGGCGCGCTCGCCTGGATCGTGGTCTACTTCGAGGGAGAGCTCCTCATCGAGTCGGTCCTTCCCCTGCTCACCGTGCTCGTCCTTCTCGCTCTCCTCCGCGCGGATCGGAAGGGGACCGGTCGGTCGGCGCTCCTCGCCGGAGCGGTCATCGGCCTCTTCGCCGCTGCGAGGCCTAACATCCTCCTCTTCCTCCCCGCGGCCGCGGTCTGGCTCGGAGTCCGGGGCGTGCGTCGGGGCTTTCTGGTTCTCCTCGGAGCGCTCCTCGTCCTCGCGCCGATTGCCCTTCGGAACCGGGCGGCGACCGGGGAGTGGGTGCTCGTCTCCACGCAGGGGGGGCTCAACTTCTACATCGGCAACCACAGGGAGGCGGACGGGAGGCACGCGGTCTTCCCCGGGCTTGCATCGTGGAAGAACGACGACATTATCCGTGCGACCGCGGCGCGGCTGGGTCGCGTCCCCACCGAGAACGAGATCTCTCGCTTCTGGTTCCGCGAGGCTCTTCGCGAAATCGCATCCGATCCGATCCGGTTCGCCGCCGGCCTCGCGCGTAAGACCGGGTTTCTCCTCTCTTCCTACGAGATCGGGAACAA
>JBDRFQ010000398.1:0-12505 GCA_043818685.1 Candidatus Eiseniibacteriota bacterium | reverse complement strand
AGATCGTCCGCCATGTATCGAAGACGCTCGATCACCTCGCCGGAGAATGCGCCGTAGCGGAGGACCTTGCCGAGACCCTCGTTCAGGGTGCAGAACGCGCGGTTCCCCCGTCCGGCCCCCTCGGCGTCCTCGACGATCCAGACAGGCATCGACGGGGTGATGAGGCCGGCCATCGGGCCGACCGCGCGCAGGTGGTGGCACGGCTCGAAGCGGACCGCGCCCGAAGCGGCGATCCGCCCGGCCTCCTCCGCGCTCTTCGCCCTTCCCTCGAGGAGGAGGCCGCCGATGACTGCGCCCCGCAGCGGTCCGCACATACGCTCCCAAGCGACCGGCGGCCCCGCATGAAGAAAGAGATCGCCGTCCATGCCGGGGATCGTCTCTCGCGCGACCCCGATCCCCGCGAGGTGCGGGCGGCTCTCGAGGAAGCGCGCGAGGGCGCGCTCGTTCGCCTCGTCGATCGCGGGTCCGAGCGGCGCGGAGAGAAGCGCGCGGAGCGCGTCGATGCGCGCGGGATCCCCCCCGGCGGGGGGGAGGAACGGGACGCGGGTGACCCGCGCGCCGCCGGCTTCGGGCGCACGCGACACGCTCTCGATCCCGAGGTGGACGACCTCGATCGGTCCGGCGAGAAGCGCGCGCGCCTTCGAGAGGTCGCTCATGCGCTTTCCCCCTTGCCCGTCCACAGGAGCCTCGCGGCCGCGCGCGCCGCTCGGGCGGCGCTCGCCGCGACGCGGACCCCCGCCCCTCGCAGTACTTCTTCCTGCCGTTCGCGATCCTGCGGATCGCCGGCCGCGCCGGTGACGGACGAGACGACCTCGAACCGCGCCCCTTCCCTCGCGGCCCGCGCCTCCTCGACCGCCGCGGCGATCTCGGGCGCCGGGTCCAAATGGGCTCCGTCTCCGAGAACGAGATCGAGGAGGAGGAGACCGTTCGATCGGTCCGCTCCCGAGGTCCGGATGAGATCGCATCGGACGGTCTGGTCCACCATCGGGTGCGGCCTTCCGACCGTGTAGAAATCCTCGCCCGCGTCGACGATGAGATGCCCGGCCCCCTCGATCGGTTTGCCGGCGGGGAGCGGACGGTCCGGCGTCTCCGTCTCGATTCCGTGCATCGCGAGCACGTGCCTTGCCTCCGCGGCGAGCGAACCGCCCCCGAAAAGCCCGAGGAGCCGCCCGCGAACGGGTCCCTTCTCGCGGAGGATCGCATCGGTCTCCCCTTCGGATTCCGCGAAGAGGCCGCGCGCGCCGGTCGCGCCCCCCGCGTACGCGGCCGCCGCCATTGCCGCCTCGTCGAGAGAACCGGCGTAGGCGACCCCCTCTTGCGGGGGGCGGCCCTCCTCCCCGAGGAAGCGCACCACGCACGGCTTGCCGACCCCCGCGAGGAGCCCGTGAAGACGGCGGGCCGCGGAACGGTCCGGACGCTTCGCGACGAGAAGGAGAACGCGCGTCTCCGGGTCCTCCGAGAGAAGGCGGAGGCCGCTCTCCGCCGTCCGTCCGCCGACCGCCTCGGAGAGATCGCGTCCCCCCGTTCCGATCGCGTGCGAGATCCCGACCCCGAGACGGTCGAGAAGACAGATCGCCTCCTGAATGCCGGTCCCGGATGCGCCGACGATTCCGATCGGTCCCCGGCGCACCCGGTTCGCGAAGCCGAAGCCGACCCCCGCGAGGATCGCCGTGCCGCAATCGGGCCCCATGAGGAGGAGGCCGAGAGAGCGCGCGCGGTCCTTGAGCCCGATTTCATCCTCGAGCGAAACGTTGTCGCTGAAGAGAAAGACGTGCCGCCCCGCATCGAGGGCGCGGTGGGCGACGTAGGCTGCGTAGGCCCCGGGGACGGCGATCGAGACGACGTTCGCGCCCGGGCGCTCGGCGAGCGCCTCGGGGAGGCTCGCCGGCTCTTCGCCGGTCGCACGAGAGGACGTCGGGGACGCTTCGCCGCGAAGCATCTCGTCGAGCTTCGCTTCCGCCGCGCCGAGGTCCTTCTCCTCCTCGCCCCGGAGGGCAGCGACGAGATCGAGCGGCGCGGCTTCGATCCCGGCTCCGAAGCGAAAGCCCGCGCCCGCGAGAAGATCGATGTTCATCGGCGTTCCCATGAGGACTTCCGCATCGCGGATTCCGGGGAGCGATTTGAGGGCGCGGGACACCGCCATGAGACGGGCGGAGTCGTGGTAGGCGCCCTTGCGGACGAGGAGGCGCTCGATCATGACGCTTCCTCTCGAGAACGAAAGCACCGCGCGAGAGAAAGAACCCCGGCGATGAGGTCGCCGCCGGTCTGCGCCCCGATCGCCGCGAGGCGGACGGCCCGGGCCGCGGCCTGCGCGCCCTCGACGTTCGGATCTCCGAGCATCGACACGAACGCGATCAGGGCCTCCGGGAAGCGGCCGGCCGAGGCGTGAACGAGCATCTCGTGCGCGACGGGCGTCGTGTGCTCCCGTGGAACGCGGGCGAGGGAGCTTGCGTAGGCCGCTGAGGACTCGGAATCGATCCAGCCTCCGCGCGCGAAGTGGAGGGAGGCCGCGGCGAGCCCGACGAGACGATCGTCACCGCTCGGCGTGAGGCCGGGGCCGAGCCCGGAGAGCCTCGACACGCGGATTCGGTACTCTGCTTCGCGCGGGCATCCGTCGCGGAGCAGTGAAACGATCTCGTCCATTCGTGCACCGATTCCCAGACTCGATGTCTCGGTCACGGACATCGGATTCAACGAAAACAGGGCATCAGGTTCCGGCCGCACCGACCGCACCGCGGCGATCTGGACTTCCAGCGCCTCTCTCCGGAGGGAGATCGGGCTTCCGGGGAGCTCGAGAGCGACCCCGGGACCGCGAAGCAAGAGGCGGAGGGTCTGGCCGTCCGGCCCGGTCAATGTGAGCGTTCCGTTCCGCACGGAGACCGCGGACCCGGCCGGGGGACGCGCCCTCTCCCACGGAACGGCGGCGGAGAGAGGGACGAGGTCCCTGTGCCGGGGGAGGAGGGTGAGGGTTCCCTTCATCGCGTCGTCCGGCCGGGCGATCGCCGCGCGCGGGAACAGCCGCTCGATGCGGCCGCGCCACTCGCTCCCCGGTCTTCTGAGAGATGCGTCGAAGCGGTCGATGACGAGAGGCGGCGATCTCACCCGCCCTTTTCCTTCCTCTTCGACTTCAGCGCGGCCAGCACCTTCTCCGCCGTCATCGGAAGATCGTGGATCCGGATCCCGCAGGCGTCGAAGAGGGCGTTGGCCACCGCCGCGGGGGTCGGGATCATGGTGTGCTCGCCGATTCCCCGGGCGCCGAGGGGCCCGTCCGCCTGAGGCGTCTCGACGAAGTCCATCCGGATCTCCGGGGGGAGGTCCTCCGTCGTCGGGATCTTGTAGTCCATGAGCGACGCGTTCACCACCCGGCCGCTCGGCTGCTCGACGACGAGCTCCTCCATCATGCCCGTGCCGAGCCCCTGCACGATCCCTCCGTACATCTGGCCCGCGATCAGGGCGGGGTTGATCACGCGGCCGACGTCGTAGCACGCGGCCACGCGGTCTACGGTGTACTCCCCAGTCTCCGGGTCGACGGTTACCTCCACCGCCTGCGCGCCGAACGTCCACTTGGCGACCGGCTTCGGGCTCTGGCTCGTTTCCGGATCGAGATGGATCAACCCTTCCGGTATGAAATAACCGGCGGCTGCGACCGGCCCCCCGATCGTGTGCCCGTCCGGGTACTGATAGCCGGTCACGAGCCTCGTGATCGGGATCGAGCGGCCGCTCTTCGCATGGACGACGTTCCCGTCGGCGCAGGCAAGCTCGGAAGGCGCGACCCCGAGCGCCTCGGAGGCCATCGCGAAGAGCTGATTCCGGACCTTCTCCGCCGCGCGGAAGATCGCGTTTCCCGTCGCCCACGACTGGCGGGAGGCGACGGTCTGCCAGTCGTAAGGGGAGAGATCGGTGTCCGGGTTGCCGCGCACGCGGACGTTCTCGATCGGCATGTTTATCGCCTCGGCGGCGAACTGCGCCGCGACGGTCTTCAAGCCCTGCCCGATGTCGATCCCCGAGATGAGGACCTCGAGCGTTCCGTCTTCCGCGTACTTGAGCACGACCGACGAGGAGGCGTCGTTCGGCATCGCGGGCGCCTTCACCGCGCAGGCGATCCCCTTTCCGAGAAACGGCCGTCTCGAATCGCCTTCGCCCATCTCCAGCATCTTGGAGACCCTGCGGATGCACTCGTCCACGCGGCCGGCCTGCGCTCCGAGCACCTCGCCCGTGACCGTGGACTTCCCGGGCCCGAGGCAGTTCTTCAGCCGGAACTCCACCGGGTCCATCCCGATCTCCCGCGCGACGATGTCCATCTGCTGCTCGAGCGCCCAGTGGATCTCCTGCATCCCGAACCCGCGGTAGGCGCTCCCGACCGGCCGGTTCGTGTAGACGCCGATCGAGTCGCCCCACACGTTGGGGAACTCGTACGCGCCGCCGCAGGTGTAGCCCGCCGCGCGCACGATGTTCACGCCGTACCCGCCGTACGCGCCGCAGTCCCACAGGTAGTGCATCTTTTGGGCTTGAACCTTCCCGTTCCGGTCGACTCCGGTCGTGAGCGTCGCGGTGAGGCCCTGGCGGACCACGGTCCCGTAGAACTCCTCCGCGCGATCGATGAGCAGCCGCACCCAGCGCCCCCTCGCCTTCATCGCGAGCGCGACGACGATCGGCTCGATGTTGATGCCGGCCTTCCCCCCGAAGCCGCCCCCCACCGAGGCGACGCGGACGGCGACGTCCCCGTGCGGTAGCGAGAAGCAGGCGCTGAGAAGATGGCGCACCGTGAAGGGGCTCTGCGCCGAGGTGTGGACCTGCACCTTCCCGGCGAGATCCGCCAGCCCGACCGCGACATGGGATTCCAGCGCGACATGCTGGACCTGCGGAACGACGAACGTGTTCTCGAAGACAGAGGCGCACCTCGCCACCGCCTTCTCGTAGTCCCCCTTCCGCACCTTGAGGTGGTTGCAGATGTTCGTGCCGCCCTCGGGATGGATCCAAGGAACGCACTCGTAGCCGCCGAGGTCCGGGTGCACGAGGGGGGCGTCCGCAGCGGTGCCGGCGACCGCGTCGAAGATGGCGGGGATCGGCTCGTAGTCGACCTCGACGAGCGAGGCCGCCTCGCGCGCCGCCTCCGGCGTCTCGGCCGCGACGGCGGCGACCGGATCGCCGAAGAAACGGACCCGGTCGGTCGCGAAGATCGTCTGGTCCTTGAGGTAGATCCCCGTGTGGAAGGGGAACTCGCGCCCCGTGGCGACGGCGCGCACCCCGGGGACGCGCGCTGCCCTCTCCGTGCGCACGCCGAGAACGCGCGCGTGCGCGTGGGGGGAGCGGACCACGTGCGCGTGGAGCATGCGCGGGAGCTTGAGGTCGGCCGTGTAAACGGCGCTCCCTGTCACCTTTTCCATCCCGTCGACGCGCGGGACGTCCTTCCCGACCCAGCGAGGCGCGCTCATCGTGCGCCCTCCTCTCGCCCCGGCGCGGACTCGCCGCGCATCACGGCGGCCGCTCCCTGAACCGCGTCGATGATCTGCCGGTACCCGGTGCAGCGGCAGAGGTTTCCCGAGAGCGAGGAGCGGATCTCCGCCTCGGTCGGGCTCGAGTTCTCCCGAAGCAGCCCGAGCGCCGCGAGGATCATCCCGGGCGTGCAGAACCCGCACTGCACCGCGGCGCTCGAAAGGAAGGCCGCCTGCAGCGGGTGGAGACGCGACGCGTCCCCGATCCCCTCAATCGTCGTCACCGAGCGGCCGTCCGCCTCGACGGCCAGCATGAGGCAGCTGTTGACCGGCTTGTCGCCGACGAGCACGATGCACGATCCGCACTCCCCCTCTCCGCACCCCTCTTTCGTTCCGGTGAGGTCGAGCGTGTCGCGGAGGAAAGAGAGAAGGGTCTGATTCGGGGGGACGGCGTGCGTCTCTTCCTGCCCGTTGACGCACAGAGTAACGGTTCGTTCCATCTTTCCCCCATCAGATGAGCGCGGCCGCGGCGCGCCTCACGAGGACGCCGACCATCTCGCGCCGGTAGGCGGCGGTCCCCCGGATGTCTGTGATCGGGCGGCACGCCTCGCGAGCGATCTCCGCCGCCCGCGCGGCGGCGGCGGGGCCCTCCCGGTCGAGGCACGCCTCCGACTCCCGGACCCGGAGCGGCGTCGGGGCGACCGAGGCGAGCGCCACCCGGTGGCCGCCCGGGTTCTTTCCGTTCGAGCGCGCGACGAGGACGCCGACGGTCGCGAGGTCCATGCCGCGGCGCCGCGAGAGCCGGAGATACGTCCCGCGCCGTCCGGCCGAGGCGGAGGGGAGCACGATCTCCGTGACCAGCTCTCCCGGGAGGAGGGAGGTCTGTCCGGGCCCGGTGAAGAAGTCCGTGATCGGGATCGTGCGCGAGACGTCCGGCCCGCGGGCGTTCACCGCCGCGTCGAGGGCGAGAAGGGCGACCGCCGTGTCCGCGGCCGGCGAGGCGTTGCAGATGTTCCCCGCCATCGTCGCCCTGTTCTGGAGCGGCCACGCGCCGACCCGGCGGCAGCACTCCGCGAGCAGGGGATACCGTTCGCGGACGAGGGGGTTCGCGGCGATCGCGGCGAGCGGCGCGGCCGCCCCGATCGCGAGGGCTCCGTCCGTCCTCTCGCGAATCGAGGCGAGCTCTTCGATCCGCTTGATGTCGATGAGGCGACCCGGATCACGCTTCCCGATCCTCATCTGCGGAAGGAGATCGGTCCCGCCGGCGAGGTACGCGGCGCCGGGGCTCTCCGCCCGCAAGGAGAGCGCTTCCTCGACGGTTCGGGCGGCCGAGTATTCGAAGCGGGGCAGCAACATCGCAACTCCCCTTACGTTTCCGGATCGAACAGTTGAAGGCCATAGAAATCGCGCCCGACGAGCTCGCGGACGAGCCCGGGGCGGGCGTCGAGCCGAGCCCCGTTCTCCGGGTTCTCCACCATGAGCTGGCCGACCGCTCGGATTCCGTTCTCGAACTCGACCACCCCGAAGGCGAGGCTCGGCCTGTCGATCCCCTCGGGGAGGGCGTAGATCCTTGTCCACGTGAGGAGCCTGCACGGGCCTCCGAGGGGGATCTTCTCGAAGTCCGGATAGACGGTCACGGACGGATCGCGGCGGTTTCGGCACTTGCGGCAGACCATCGGGGCGGGATGGTAGAGCGCGCCGCACTTCGGGCACCGGAACGCGTAGACGTTCTTGTCGACGGCGTAGAGCAGAGTCGTGCTCGGCATGTCTACTCCTTCGCGAGGATCGTCGCGACGACGTTGTTCCCGAAGCCGCCGAAGTTCACGGCGAGGCCGAAGCGCGGGTCCTTCACCCGGCGTCCTTTCTCCGCCTCTCCGCGGAGCTGCTTGACGAGCTCGTGAATCTGGGAAACGCCGGTGGCGCCGACCGGATGCCCCTTCGCCTTGAGGCCGCCCGAGGTGTTGATGGGGAGGTGTCCCGTGATCTCCGTCTCGCCCCGCTCGATCGCCCCCTTCGCCTCCCCCTTGGGGAAGAAGCCGACCTCTTCGCTCTCGGCGACCTCGAGGATGAGGAACGCGTCGTGGAGCTCCGCGAACGAGATCTCCTTCGGACCGATCCCCGCCATCTCGTACGCGCGTTCGGCGGCGAGCCGAACCGCCTCGAGATCGAGCAGCTTCTCCCGGTTGAACACGCAGTGCGTGTCGGTCGCCTGGCCGATCCCCGCGACGCGAACCGGCTTCTTCTTGAACCGGTCCGCCGCCTCCATCGCGCAGAGGATCACCGACGCGGCCCCGTCGGAGACGGGGCAGAGATCGTACAGACGGAGCGGATCCGCCATGATCGGGTTGACCACGTCGCGGTGCGGGCCGTCCCAGATCCCGTCCATGCTCGCCGTTTCCTCGATGTGGGCGAACGGGTTCCGCTCGGCGTTCCGATGGGCCTTCACCGCGATCATCGCGAGGTGCTTTTCGGTCAGCCCGTACCTCTCCATGTAGGCGCGGGTGAACATCCCCCCGTACGCGGGGAGGGTGAGGCCGTAGGCGTACTCCGCGTCCGGGTGCGTGAGCGTGGCGACGAAATCGGTCGCCCTCCAGCCGGTCACCTCGCGCATCCGCTCGCCGCCGGTCACGAGCACGACGTCCGCCATCCCCGATGCGATCGCCATGTATCCGCACTTGACCGCCGACGCCCCCGAGGCGGGCCCGTTCTCGACCGCCTCTGCCATCGCCGGCTCGAGGAAGATCCGCGAGACGAGCGCGGAGGCGACCCCGCTCTGGTTGTTGACCGCCCCCGCCCCCATGTTGGCGACGAACACCTGGTCGATGCCGTCCGTGATGCCGGCGTCCTCCATCGCCTCGAGCGACGACCACGCCATGATGTCGACGAGGTCGTAGTCCATGCGGCCGAACTTCGTGTGCCCGATTCCGACGATTCCGACCGCCCTCATCGCTTGAACCCCGGGATCTGCGGATACTCGTCGGGGAGAACGAGCGTGTCCGCGGTCCTGAGAATGTCGGGGGGAACGGGGCGCGTCCCGGCGAGCAGCCGCGACTTGTACGCGTCGTAGAGCTTCCGCGTCAGGACGTACGATCCCACGCCGCCGAGCTCGTGCTGGAAGTCGGGCCGCGACTCGAGCTGGTACTCGATCATCCAGCGCTTGAAGCCGAGGTAGCTCTCCGCGACGATGAAGACCTCCTCCTGCCCCAAAATGTCCATGTGGTATTCCATCTTGGCGGCGAACATGTGGGCGCCGCAGCGAAGCCCCCGGTGAATGGTCAGCGTGTGGTAGCTCATCCCGCGCTTCGCGTCGATCGAACGGCCGTTCACGATGCTCGCGATGACGCCGTCGATCGTGCCGACGAGGCAGTAGGGATCGAGCGTGCGGTGGAGATACTGGCTGAGGAGCTCGGCGTAGATGCGAGCCGCCACGATGTCGTAGAAGTCCTTGCGGACGCGGACGAGCGGCTCGACCGCCTCGAGGAGAACTGGGATGTCGTCGTCCGACGCCTGCCGCACGACGAGCGGCTTGCCGGACGCGAGAACGATGTACTTGGGAGGGTACGGCGGTACGCCGCGGAGAGGCGGTCGGAGCTTCCTTTCGAGTTCGTCCAGGATCATGAACCGCTCCTTTCGCGGAATCGGACGGACGGCGACGGCGCAACCGGGCGATCGGCTCGGCCTGCCGCGGGCTTCGATCGTAAAACGCGCACGCTCCTGCGGCAAGGGGTCTTCGCGCGCCGGCCCGCGCCGGATCGCGCGGGAGCAGGCGCTACCGGCCGACCCGGATCGAGATCCCGCGGTCCTTCTTCCACTCCGCCTCGACGGTCTCTTCCTCCAGGAGGATTCGCACGGAGACCGTCCGTCGCGGCTCGCGCCAGCTCCCCTCGACGATGTTCGAGGTGAGGCTCGCGACGCCCCGGGCTTCCGCCGCGACGAACTTGGTGAGCCGGAACGCGCCGTTCTCGTAGTCGTTGCTCTCCCCGTCGTCTTCGTAGAGGTAGCCCTCCGCCCGGCCGCCCTCGTCGAGCCGGACGAGGAGCGTGAGAGAATCGAGAGGCTTCTCGCCGGCGAACTGCATGACCGGTCCGAGCGGCACGATCGCCCCGCTCCGAATGAAGAGCTCGGGAAGGTCCGGGTCTCCCGCGTCCGTTCCCTCCTCCAGCGAGATCTTCTTCCAGTCGCCGATCGGAAGGACCGGCTCGCGGTCTCCCTCCGGCGTGGTGCGGGCCGAGACGATGAGATCCCCGCCGAGAAGAAACGCGTCGTCCTCGGATCGAAGGCTCGGATCGGCGGGGTCGGCGAAGAAGAGCGGCCTCGCGATCGGGAGGCCTGTGACCGACGCCTCGCGGACGACCGTGTAGATGTACGGCATCAGGCGAGAGCGCCTCTCGAGCGCCCTCCGGCAGGTCGCTTCCGCCTCCGGCCCGAAGGCCCAGGGTTCCTTGTCGATGTTCCCCTTCGCGGTGTGTCCCCGGGCGAAGGGGAGGAGCGCGCCGATCCCCATCCAGCGCGCGAAGAACGGACCGTCGCACGGCTCGGCGAACCCGCCGATGTCCGGACCGCTGAGCGGCTGGCCGGAGAGCCCGAGATTCAACACGTTCGGAATCGAAACGTCCAGATGGTACCAGTTCGCGATGTTGTCTCCGCTCCAAGCCGCCGCGTATCGATGCCCCCCGAGATGGTTCGCACGTGAAAGAACGAACGGTCTCTTGTCGGGTCGCGCGAGGAGCATCCCCTCGCGGGTCGCGCGCACCATCTGCATGCCGTAGACGTTGTGATACCTCGCGTGGGTGTCGGGTCCGCCGAGCGCCTCGTCGGCCCGGTGGACATTGGAGAGGGGCATCGTCTTGTCCCATACGTCGAAGACCGCGGGCTCGTTCATGTCGTTCCAGACGCCGTCGATCCCCGTTTCGAGGAAGCTCCCGACGAGGTCCGCCCACCACGCGCGCACCGGGGCGGCGGTGAAGTCGGGGAAGACGCAGTCCCCCGGCCACACCCGCCCGACGTACGGCTTGCCGTTCGCGCTCTTCACCCAGACGTCGCTCGCCGTCCCGGTGTCGTAGACGAAGTAGCCGCTCTCCTTCTTGATTCCCGGGTCGAGCATCCACACCGTGTGGAACCCGCGCTCTCGCAAATCCTCGTTCAGCCCGAGCGGGTCGGGGAACCGCGCCGGGTGAAACGTGAACGACCTGAAGCCGTCCATGTAGTCGATGTCGAGCCAGATCACGTCGCACGGGATCCTCTTCTCTCGGAAAGCGTGCGCGACCTCCCGCACGCGCTCGTCGGGATAGTACGAGTAGCGGCACTGGTGGTAGCCGAGCGCCCAGAGCGGAGGGAGGGGCATGTGCCCGGTGAGATCGGCAAGAGCCCGCACGACCTCCTCGGGCGAGTCGCGGTCGATTACGATCACCGCGAACGGCGGACCGTCCGTGATGAAGAGGATGTCCGCCGCGAGATCGATGTGGCTCCGATGGGTCGTGTCGAAGAGGAGCCCGAAAGCGGTTCCGTCCGCCCGCACGGCGAGCACCCACGGGTGGGATTGATAGAGATGGGCGGTGTCGTCTCCCCATCCGAACGCATCGAAGTTCCAGAGCGTGGTCTTCCGGCCGTTTCGGAGAAGCGGACCGGGAACCTCGCCGGTCCCGTACAAGCTCGTCCCCTCCTCGATCTTCACGCGCACCCCGTTCCGGTTCTGGAGGTTCTGGAAGATCGGGCGCACGGGGAAGCCGGGGGGCGCGGGCCCGAGGGCGGGCCGCGGCCTGTCGAGGGCGATCGAGGGAGATGCGTTCGCGCGCGCCTCCTCCGATTCGTAGAAGCGGACGATCCGCTCGCCGATGAGCTCCGCCTCCGGTTCGGCGGAAGCCCTCGCCCCGCTCGGGAGCGCGAGGGCGGCAAGAGCGATCGAAGCCGCGAGCACCGCCGCGATCCCGCGCGCGCGTTTCTGTTCCTCTGCACGTGGCATTCGTGCGCCTCCCCGACTCGGTGCCGGCCCTCCAGCGATGACGCGGGCTCCCGTCCGCCCGCTTGATCCGGCCGCCTTCCTCGAGCCGCATTGTAGCCGCCCGCGCTCCCCCCGCCTTTCTAAAAAAAGGGGCGCGCCGCGGGCCGAGCGCCGGCTTACCGGCCCCGAGCGGCTTCGGATCGCTTTGCGGCGCCTCTCGTTACGGAAGCGGAACGCGGGAGGTTGCGACGTGATCCCATCCCGGTTCTCCCCGGGGCGTCTCTCCGCTATACTCGTTCCCGAATCGGGTGGGGAACTTTCAGTCATCCAAGGAGTGGACCATGGCGTTTGAATTGGGACCGAGACGCGGGGTCGTCATCGACATCGCGGGGGAGATGAAGAAGGCGGGGAATCCGCTTTCCGACGATGAGGCGAGGCACTTCGAGGCGTTCGACCTCGTCTATCGCTCGCTCTGCGCCCTTCTGTACAACTACGTTCCGATGTCAGGGCATCCGGGCGGATCGATCTCGTCGGGACGGATCGTCCAGTCGATCCTATTCGACACGATGGACTACGATCTCTCCGATCCGGACCGCCCGGACGCGGACCTCATCTCGTACGCGGCGGGGCACAAGGCGCTCGGTCTCTACGCGATGTGGGCCCTCAGGAACGAGGTCGCGCGTCTCGGCGCTCCCGAGCTTCTCCCGAAGGACGAGAGGAAACAGCTCCGCCTCGAGGACCTCCTCGGTTTCCGCCGGAACCCGATCACCGACACTCCTCTGTATAAAAGGTTCAGCTCTAAACCGCTTGACGGACACCCCACGCCGGCGACGCCGTTCCTCCGCCTGTCGACCGGCGCTTCGGGGGTCGGCGTCGCGACCTCGCTCGGGCTCGCCTACGGGGCGAAGGACTACTACGGCTCCGCCTCGCCGCGCGTGCACATCATCGAGGGCGAGGGGGGGATGACCCCGGGGCGCGTGTCGGAGGCGCTCGCCGCGGTCGGCACCGCGTCGCTCGACAACGCGCTTCTCCATGTCGACTGGAACCAGGCCTCGATCGACACGGACCATGTCTGCCGCGCCGGAAAGACCCCGGGCGACTACGTGCAGTGGGATCCGAGCGAGCTTCT
>JBDRFQ010000397.1:0-11316 GCA_043818685.1 Candidatus Eiseniibacteriota bacterium | reverse complement strand
CAGACTCTCCTCATCCCTTGCGCCACCATCGTGCCGCCATTTCCACAGCCTTGCGAATAGGCTTTCAAAAACATCTGTCCGTACGACACTCGACGGCATCGGCACCTTGTCTTCGACCCCAGAGAGGCGGAGATAGACGTTATGATAGATCCCTTTCCTTCCGGTGGGTCCTTCGACTGAGAATGCTTCGCTCACAGCGCCGCTCCCTGATTCTGCAGAGCCCCGCCGGCCAGCACCGGTCGGTTGCCGCCAGGCTCCCACCTGGAGACGCTCCACCCAATGCTCATGGAGGAGTGCCAGCACCGGCAAATACGTTCGGTCAATTACTCGTCCAAGGCAGCGCCCGAGGTCTCGCGCTAACTCCTCAGTCTCCTCGTTACTCCCACCGGGAGTGATCATCATCAGCCAAACAGCCCCATAGAATACACGCGACGAGGCCAGTGGCAGCACAAGCCCCTTGACAATCTTCTCTTCACACTCAACGAAGTATGGTGCGTACAGCTTGGCCAGCACTTGAGCAGACTCCCTGCTCAGAGGACTAGACAGACTCATATGATGCTTGGCTTGCCACGATTGCGTCCACTTGTCCACGCAGCCGACCCGATACGCAGCACTCCCCTCTCTGACTGACATCCACCTGGTGATCTCTCCTTCTTTCTTGCTCAGTGGAAGCTTCTTCCACCCATCACGCCAAGCCCCGCACAGATTTCTTGCGTTCCTGGAATCGCTCCAGTCAAAAATCACCCGCATCCCCGAGAATGCTCTCGGCGTCCGAAAGTCCATGCTCACCCCAGCGCCTTGTCGGAACGGTACAGCGAACGCTCGCTCCGCCAGCCTCGGCGCAAAGGGTACCATGAGATAACAATCCTCATCATACAAGTCATCCCATCTGAGTAGGGGTTGATCCACAAAGAACTCAAAAAAGAGAAAAAGGGGATCGTCATGGCTATGCTTGTAGTAGGTCTGGCGAATCGCCTGTTCGCACGCGCGATTGCAGCCATAGGCCGCCACGTAGTACAATTGGTAGAGATCGTTCACACTAGGGAGAGTACGGACCGGCTTCTCTCTCTTGCCCGTCATCATCTGACCGCTCGGCTTGAGTGCTCAAAAACCACAAACTCACCACCTTCCACGATCTTGAGGAACATGGGTTTCTCCACTGCCCCATCTTCGTCAAACGTGATTCTCCCGCTTGCAGCCTCGTAGTTCGACACTGCCGAGAGGTATTGCTGCACTCGCCTACGATCCCCACCACTCGCCCGATACGCAGCGAACAGCAGGTGAGCGGCGTCATACGCGGTTGCGGCATAAAGATTCGGGCGCTCGCCGTATTTGGTCACATACGCCTCGATGAATCCACGTGGGCGTGCTCCCGGGTCCGGAAGATCGAAGAGGTTACTGCTTGTATAGATAACACCCTCCGCCGCAGGACCAGCGATGTCGATAACCTCCGGACTCTCGAAAGCATTGAACGAGAGCCACTGGGTCTCCACGCCGACTTCTGCCGCCTGTTTGAGTAACTTTCCTGAATCTTTAATCGTCGCGATGAAATATGTCGCCTCGGGCTGCATCTCCCGGAGCTTAAGTAGGTGAGTGCGCATATCGGTGAAATTCTCGGGAAAGGCAACCGTACCGATGACCCTGCCCCCCGCCGCAACGAAGCTCTCAACCATCGCGTCCTTGGTGCCAACCCCGTACGCAGTGTTTGCATATAAGATGGCCATTTCATTGATACCAAGCACATCAATCGCAAGTTCAGCCATCCGCCGTGTCTCTGCCTTTGCGTCGTTGACAAGCGAGAATGTATACTCGCCTGCTTTTCGAATATCCGGGTTTACCGCGGAGTGATTCAGCTGAACTGTTTTTGTACGCTCACCCTCGGGAGCAATGGCGAGGACAACACCGCTGCCGGATGTGATCACACCGATTACACCGTCCACCTCCCGAAGTTTCTTAAAGGCGGCGAGACCAAGCTTGGGATCCATTTGGTTATCCTCGTAAATCGCTTTGACGCCGAGGTCCCCGGAAGCACTCTCGCTCTTCAGTTCCTCAAGCGCAATCTCAACCCCTTGGCGTGCCCATTTGCCAAAGTCCGCCGCACCTCCTGTCAGTGGCACAATTACGCCAATACGGGGTGGCGACTCCTGCCAGCCACCACAACCTCCCGCTGCGAGGATCACCATCCCGACCAACACAACAGAGAAGATCACTAAGCCCAGTTGCAACGCCGTCTTGTGACGGAAGAACTTTCGAATTCTCATTGATTTGTTCATATCTAGAAGTCTCCCTGAAACCACATGGACCCCTCGGGGGGCGTGCGAACCCGCAGCTCGCACGTGGCTCCGTTATAATGAATGAGATCTGGCGCACAGACTGGGTCGAGTCCGTCGCGGCGGAGAATGGTCTTTATGCATTCGTTTGCGGCGACAGTAGCCGTGACTGCGCTTATGGTTGCGATCGCCGGTGCGCCCCCGCCAGCCCTTCTTTGTTCAACCCAGTCGCCGTTGATCGCGCCCCTTTCCAAAGCTCCCCGCAAGCGGTTCAGCGTGACATCCTTGAACAGCGTTTCCCGCGCGTTCTCCACTTCCTCAAGCCTAAGTTCCTTCGTTGGCAGTCCCATGAATGACTCGTAGTCAACACCCCCATTAGGTAGGATCGTGGAACAGATTCCTTCAAAGGGAATACACCCACTCAGAACAAAAACCGCTGGCTTCCCAAGCTTGCGCGCGACTCGATGCAGTATGACCATCGCCACAGGATCATCAACTCCAGATACTACGACATCTACAAACTTGAGCAGATTGAACGCGTTCGAGCCGTTCAAGAATACGTTATGAGCCGCAACGCGCGCTTCAGGATTCACGTCCAAGACTGCAGCCGCCGCACAGTCGACCTTGAAGTGTCCAAGCGTGGTTCTACGTGCATACAACTGACGGTTACAGTTGCTCTCTTCAAAGCGATCCCCGTCTATTAATACCAACTCCCCCACGCCAGCTCTAGTAAGCATCTCTGTTGCATGGCACCCGGTGCATCCGAGTCCAACGATAGCAACGGAGGCCTTCAGGAGACGATGCTGCTCGACGTTGCTTAGAACCCCTAGGTTCTTTGAGAACCTGACTGGCACTGAATGTCCGTCGCATTCCTGTTCGTTCACCACTTATCTGCTCCTCCAGTTCCATGTCGAAGATACTCTCCCGTGGTGCACCCGAACGTGCCGATCGTCCCATATCGCTCTAACACCGCCCCTTGCGCCTGGACGAGAGAAGCGTACGTCGTGTTGCAGAAACGCTCGACCCACTGCGCCCTGAGAGATTCCGCGTCAACTATGTCCCCATTCCCATTGTGGGATAACTGAGGACCCAACAGCTGCATAGCCCGGCTTCCCGGGAGCGGGAGGAGAATGCTACAGTTAACCTCCTTGACGTTGTCGCAAGACATGATACCGGCAAGGTGGTCCATTGTCTCCGCAATCGTCGATGGAGACTCCCCTGGAAGTCCAAGCACGACGGATAGAATAACTCGTATCCCCTCCATCTCGAGAAGATGGACAGCGCGTAAATTACACTGAAGCGAAGTGCCTTTCCCCGCTCGATCTAGGATCTCCTGGCTTCCCGACTCTATTCCGATGAACACTTCAAAGACATCGAGCGCTCTTAATAAAGTTGCCATCTCTTCATCGACATCTGTGGACCGAGCATACACCTGCAGCGCGATTTTCGTCCCGCGGGGCTTGAGTCGAACACACTCCCGAATCCACTCACGCTGCATCGTAAACGTGTCCGCGACATCCCACACGAAATCAGCTTGCCGCGATTGCTCCAGGAGTTGGATCTCTTCCCAGAAACGGGTGGGGCTCTTCTGATGCATTCCCTCGTGTTGGATTGCGCAGAAGACACAGCCCCCCCCTGGTAAGCTGCGCCACGCACATCCCTTGGCAGAGTACATGATAAAGGGCCTCTTAAACGGTTTATTAGGATATAAGGTGCGATATTTCTTGAAGTATCTATCTAATTGTATACCATTGTACTCTGGTGCCTGTAAAGTTGACAAGGAAACGACGCAGCGCGGATTCTCTGTGATCGACTTGCCGTTCCGAAAGAGGAGATTCGGAATTCTGCTGAGCTTGAACCCTTGCACCAGTCCCAGCAGGGCCTCCTCACCGTCCCCGCACACCACCGCATCAACAAACGGTCGTCTCCCTAAGATTTCGCGTCCAACGAACGTTGGATGTGCACCTCCTAGGACCACAAACGCGCCTGAACCCTTCGCGACTAGCGCAAGATCTAGAGCGGTTGAGTAGGTAAGAGAATTGCAGCTAATACCTACGATGTCCCCGTCAAGACTCGTCATCAACTCATCTAGGCAGAGGATTTCACCATCGAGGATCTCGATAGTAAGTTCCGGCAGATTGTGACGGAGGTGGGTAGCGAGAGCAGCAAGATGAAGGGGAGGATAGGCTCCTGCCCGCAAACCGGGCAGGAACTCTGGGGCTAGCGGGGCGTTAACAAGCTGAAGCTTCTCAAAAGCTCGCCTCATAAGTCCATCCGAACTAGTTCTTTGTCAGGGCAACTGTATAGGCGGGAGATGGTGCCGCTCAGCAGCTGTCCTGTTCCATGCGCATTCTGCCCGCGCTCTAAGCCCCTGGGTTAGAACGTGAACTTCCTAAGAGCGCCAGAGGCCTGTAAATTCGCCGCAGGGGGTCAAACCGTGGCGGCTTGCGTCCCACATCGGCACCCCCCCACCCCATCGGGGCTTCATGTACGCCACGTGGCCCTCGGGCTCCTGTCCACTTTCCGCACGACTGTCACCACACCTCTAAAAACCCCTTGCTTTCCCTCCTGATCTTCTTCGGATCCTGCCCGAGCTTCGTCATGAGGGATTCAACCGCATGGAGCGTTGCGTAATGAACCACGGTCACCCACGCCCGGAGATCCTGCTCCACGAGGATGTTCTTCGGCGCCGACATGGCGTCGGCCTCGCCCGTGAGCTTGCTCGAGAGCGCCTTCTTGAAAAACCCAGGTTCCACGGTCGTGAAGCGGGCGACGTCGAGATGGATGCCATAGTCACGGGCCGCCACGTAGATCCGGTAGTCCTTGAACTCGTCCAGCCGGACGATCAGGAACTCGCGCCGCACGCGGGCGACCCACGTCGAGCTCTTCACCTCCTCGACCGACCACGTGCAGTCGCCCGGGATCTTCGACTCTTCGAGCCGCCGCTGGACGTCCTCCAGCACCTCGTTCCCGTGCCCCGCCGCGTTCTCGATGAGCGAGGTCCATTGGTCCAGGATCGTCTCCTCCTTGAGCTTGATGGCCATGAGCAACCTCTCCCTCCTGCTCGAATCGCCCCTTCAAGGGGCGATCGCGTACCGCTTTCCATCCTCCGGGTCGAGAGAAGACCAGATCGAGGAGAAGGCGGTCTCCTCGGAAACGCCCCCCTCGTCTACGAGCCAGATGAACCGCTTCGCGTGGGCCGGCCGGAAGTCCACCCGTCCGCCCACGGTCCGGATGTTCTCCAGGCGCTTCGCCGACGAGGTGACCACCAGCACTCGGAACGCCTTGAAGGGTTCTCCGACCCCGAAGTCCTCCCGGTACCGCTGGTACTCCTCGCTCACCAGGTAGTTCAGGTAGAAGCGGAGGGTCTTCAGGAATCCGCGCTCGGGATTCGTCAAGACCTCGGTCCCCCGATCGACCTCGAGGAAGAAGAGGGCCGCTCGTCCCCCTTTCTCGAGCGCGAACACCCCGTCCGGCGTATGGGCGATCTTCCCACGCGGCCGGTCGATGTCGGCGACCACCTCCCGGATGTATTTCTGCACCCCTCCTCTCGGCTTCTTCTCCCCTAGGTGCTCCGGGATGAACCCCAGGAGCTTCACGTCCGGCATTCTCTCACACGCCCGCGTGAGAGCGATGCGGAAATCGCCCACCGCCAGGAAGTGCCTGAGGAAGTAGTAGTCTTTCGGCTCCCTCCTCCCCCCTTCCCAGCCGAGCGCCTCGAACGGGACGAGCAGCGTCTCCGCCACCGCCTCTGCGCCCTTCTTCGCGAGCATGACGAGCCGCTCGTCGATTCCTGGGGATCGGAAGGTCGAGAGGAATCCGCCATCGGCGAGCAGGCGGAGCCTTCGGTTCGTGGTCTGAAGAGAAGGGAAATGGAGCCCCTGGAGCTGAGAGGTCGAGAGATACCGGTACTTATACACGGAGAGGAGAAGATCCATGTCCCGCTCTGTCAGAACCAGTCGCGGCTTCCTTCCACTTCCTTCCACGAATCGCTCCCGTCCTGCGACAGACGACCGGGACGCAGCGAAACCCTCAACCTCATCCTGCCGTCGCATAGACCACTTTGAGACCCGCCCAGAGAAACTGGACGAGAATCCACGGGATGAAGAGCCCCAAGTCTCGGAGATACGTGTGCGTCGCGACGATCTCACGCTGCCAGTCCTTCGGGTAGTCGACCATAATGCGGTCGCCTGGCCTTTGGCGGCTCATGTACAAGAACTCGAGGACCAGCGCGGGCACGGCGAAGGCGGTCGTGAAGAACAGGAAGATACCGAGGGCGACCCACGCCAACTTCGTGTTCCCCGCTTCGACCCACAGGGCCCAGCGCCGGAGACCTCCTCCCAGCGCGGCTCCGGCGATCGTGTAGATGAGGACGTCCTTCCCCCATCCCCTCCAGAACGACTGCTCTCTCCCATGAGCGCGAACGACCCTGCCGAAGGCACGCCGGTACACCAGGCCGTAGACGATCCCGAGCGCCGCGATGAAGAGCCAGCCGAGAAGCCACCCGCGGTAAACGTTCCGAAGATCCTCGTCCGGCACGGGAACAAGCGAGAGTAACCAGAACAGCAGGGCTGCCAGCCCGACAAGCAGGACGGCGCGTGCTCGGTCGCCGAGCATCCCTCTCGCTTTCCGAGATACATTTCTCGTCTCCTCATCGAGCACCCGCAGGACGGTCTTCCTTGTCCCGATCGCTTTCCACATTCCCCACACCACGAACGCCGCGAGAAGAACGGCCAGGACCAGAATAGTCCAGGGCAGACCGCGCAGGAGCCCCCACAACGCTCCCGCGAGCCAATCGGAGAGAACTCCCGCCCACTCGCCAGGCGCCGCAAGCCCCAGGATGCAGAGGGGTGCGGCGACGATGGTGAAGAGCCACACGGCGGGATGACTCGCCGCGCCGCGCCACCCTGGGTCCGCATCGCTCCACAGGCGCAGGTCAACGAGAAGCCGCTCGACGTAGATCCCGGCGAACCAGAGACCGATCAGGATCTCGAACCACCACCGACCTACCACATCCATGCTGCTCCAGCCCCCGTCGGCTCCGCTCAGAACACCTGCCCCGGATCGATATCCTCGATCCGCTCTCCCGGACCCTCGGTCTCCTCTCGCCCCGATGCGGACGCCTCCCTCCCGCTCCGCACCCCCCAGCCCTCCCGCGACCTCCGAACCGCTTCATCGCGCGCCGAGGCGCTCCCTCCTTCGGGCGGCGGCTCGCCCTTCAAATGGAACACCGTCCGCTCGATCTTGCAGAACGCCTCGCCGACCCGGAGCGACAGGAGCTCGTCGGGCTCGAGCGGCACGGGCACCCCGTCGATTTCCCCCACCATCTCACGCCCGATGCGCTTGGCATCCGATGCGCCCACGCAGAAGGCGATCATGGTGGACACGTTCCCGAGGATTTCCTTCAAGAGGTGCTCCGGGATCTGCCCCGTCTGTTGGTGCGCGAGGACGAGCCCGAGGCCGTACTTCCGGGCGCGGGAGAGGATCTTCTCGTACGAGGTCGCGGCGACGCCGCAGAACGACTGGAACTCGTCGATGTAGAGGTAGAAAGGGGTCCTCGACGCCTTGGGGCTTGCCGCGCGGCTCATGGCCGCCATCTGGACCTTGGCCACCACGAGCTGCCCGAGGAGCTGGGCGTTCGCCTCCCCGAGGATCCCATCTGAGAGGTTGAAGAGGAGGATCCTCCCCTCGTCCATCGCCCTCCGGACATCGAGGCTCGCCCCCGGCTGGCAGACGACGTTCCGGACGACCTTGGGCCGGAGGAACCGCCCGAGGCGGTTGAGGAGCGCGAGGTGGGCGTCTTTCGGGTAGCTCGGATAGGTCGACGTCCAGAACGCGCGGGCCTCCTCGTCGGAGACCTGATCCACGGCCCATTTCCGGAAGCTCGGATCCTGGCGGTCCAGGAGCTTCCCCATGTCGAGGAGCGTCGTCCCGGGAATCTGCATGAGGGTGTAGAGGGCTTGCCGGAGGATCGCCTCCATCCGGGGCGCCGCCCCGGCGCCGGCATCGTCGAAGACGCGCTTCAGGATCGAGAAGGTCTCGTCGACCTTGAGGTCCACATCCTCTCCTTCGTCCACGTGGAGGGGGTTGAACGAGACCGGCCGGTCGATGTCGGCGGGATCGACGTAGATCACGTCGTCCCAGCGTTCCTCCGGGATGAACGGGAGGATCTCCTCGGTCAGCATCTCCTGCTCGGGGGCGATCACCCCGATCCCATGACCGAAGTAGAGATCCTGGAGCACGAGATTCCGGATAAGGGTCGTCTTGCCGTAGCCGGACTTGCCGACGATGTACATGTGGCGAGCCCGGAGCTTCTCCGGGAGCTTGACGGGGATCGTTCGGCTCCCGATCGGGTGCTCCCCGAGGAAGATCCCGTCGACCGCGTGGCACCTCTCCCAGATGAGGTCCACGAGGTCCCCCGGCGAGATCCCGGAATCGATCGCATCGGCCAGAACGCTCCGGCTCACCGCCTCCCTGGCCAGGTACCCCACGTGGTTCGCGAACGCGAGCACCACATTCCCGCATTCCCTCACCCGCCGCTCCTCCGCTGCCTCCGCCTCGCGTGCGGCCCGGCGCTTCTCCTCCGCATGCCGGCGCGCGGCACGGACGCCCAGCCACAGGGCGACGGGTCCTCCGAAGAGGAAAGGGGCGGCGAGGACCTCCATGGAACCCCCTCACGATGGGTATACCGAGAATCCGTCCTCGAGTGTATCCCGCCTGTATTCTGCCGGGGTACGACCCCGGAGGCAAGAACTTTCTCCCTCGTAGCGACTTAGGCGCTGAGGCGACGGGCGGCTATGTAGTAAGTACTACTGGTCTCTCATGGCCGGTCCCGGCCGATCCGTCCTTCTTGGCAGGATCCTCCCCCCTGGCACTCTGGAATGGCAAGGGCCCATGCAGTCAGCAGACTGACCGATGGCTCTGATCAGCCCTTTCCACACCACCAAGAGTCCCGAAAGGAGGACAGGTCAGATGAACCGGCAAGACCTCGTGACGAGAATCGAGATCAAGGATCGCAACGGCCGAGTCGTCGGCACCAAGGAAGTGGTCAAGTACCCGGGGCTCCTCTCCCGCGCGCACGACGAGGGCTTGAAGAGGATCGAGACGACCATCGCGCAGCTCCCGACCGAAGCCAACGGGATGTCCGCCGTCGTCCGCGCCCAGGTCGAGACCGGGAAGGGGACCTTCACGGGCACCGGCGAGGCCTCTCCCGGCAACACGAACTCGCGGGTCGGGTCGTACCTCGTCCACATGGCCGAGACCCGCGCCAAGGGACGTGCTCTCCGAGACGCCGTGAACATCGGCGTCGTCTCGCTCGAAGAGATCCTGGGCGACGGCCAGGACTTCCTTCCCGAGGAGGCGGCGCTCTCGGAGAACAAGCGGGGCGCAACGCCGGCGCCGGCGAGAAGCGGAGGCTCCGAATCACTCATGACCGAAGCCCAGCGCCGCTACCTCTTCCGGCTCCTCGCCGACCAGGGGATCCGGGGCGACGCGGCCCACGCCTACCTCCAGGAGGCCTTCGGAACGGAGTCCTTGAAGGAGGTCACGAAGGAACGGGCGAGCGCACTGATCGAGGAGCTCCTCGGGGAGAACCGGTCGTGAGACCGGAGTTCCTCTCGGCGAGCCAGATCTCGTGCTTCCTCGCCTGTCCGGCGAAGTACCGGTTCCGGTACGTCGATCGCGCGTCGCCGGCCTTCCGGCCCTCGGGGTTCGTCCTCGGGAACGTGGTCCACTCGGCGCTCGAGTGGCTCCACAAGAGCTGGCTCGCGGGAACCGCGCCGTCGGAAGAGGACCTGCTGGTCATCTTCGAGGCGGACTTGTCCGCCCAGACGGTCGAGGAGATCCGCATGCGGAACGGCGAGACCGTGTCGTCGTTGCAGGAGACCGGCCGAAATCTCGTCCGTCTCTACTTCTCCGAGACGGAAGCACGCGCTCCACGCGGCGCCGAAGTTCCGTTCGAGGTGGACTTGGTCCACCCAGCGACCGGCGAGGTGCTGGACGCGCCGCTCCGCGGCTGGTTCGACCTCATCGAAGCGGACGGCACCCTCGTCGAGCTCAAGACGGCGGCGCGGAGACCGGACGAGACCGCCCTCACCCTCCATCCGCAGCTCTCGGCGTACAGCTACGCTGCGGCCCGGATCTACCGGGAGCGCCCTGGGCTCCGGCTCGACTGCCTTCTCAAGACGAAGAAGCCCCGGCTCGAGCGGATCTCCGTGGAGCGGTCCGAGACCGACGACGCGCGGATCTTCGTCCTTGCGCGATCGGTCCTCCGGGCGGTGGAAGCCGAATCGTTCTTTCCGAACCCCGGCTGGCAGTGCGAAGGGTGCGAGTTCCGGCACCTCTGTCCGGCGTGGGATGTCTGACATCAGGGGAGCCGACGTGACTGTTGGCTCCCCGTTCCTTGTCCCCTGGTCATCTGGTGGCGCCGATACCCCTTCGTGCAACTGGAACGTCCGCAGTCGCTTCGAGGATTTCGCGGCCCTGATGGCCGCCCGGGCCGCACAAGGCGCGCCTGGCTTTCTGATCTGCCGAGTGCCTTCAACGCCAAAGGAGCGTTGCCGGCCTTCTTGATGGCCCGGCGGATCCTTGTTAATATTCATCAAGAAGATATCTCTGACGGGCGTTGACAGGGGTTCCATCTCCCCGTAGGCTCCCAACTACGGCGACGCCCGACTAAGTACGCGCGTCGGCCTGCCGATACTCCCTCTTGGTCGCCCAGCGGAAGGCTAGCGCTGCTGAGGGAGGGTCGGCATGGCGAGACAAGGCCACAACGGCAACTCGAAACACAGGAAGGGGGAGCGAATCTTGCCGAGCACTGGCACGGCGGCACCCGAACAGCGTGTATTCTGCACCTTGTGGGTCGACGACGGCCCTGAAAGCCAAAAGGCCCGTCGTCTGCTCCGGGCGGAGGGCGGACTGTCTCTCGCAGTAATGGACGTGAACAGCGACCCCGAGAACGGTATCCTCCCGAGGCTTTACACTCCCCAAGGACTCGTGACCGGGTTGGCCGGGATAATCGCCTGGCTCTCCTACTCCCGGCTTCGCG
>JBDRFQ010000396.1:0-2306 GCA_043818685.1 Candidatus Eiseniibacteriota bacterium | reverse complement strand
CTCCTCCAGCCCCTCCACCGGCATGGAGAGGAAGAAGACCTTGTCCGACGTCGCGGCGAGCCCGAAGTAGCGGCCGGTCTCGACCGGGAGCTCGAGGTAGCGCTCGGCGAGCCCCTGAAAGTCGATCTCCACCGGCTCGGGCGCTTTCTCCTCTTCCTCCTCCTCGTCCCCGTCCTTCTCCTTTTCCTTCTTCTTGTCTTCGGCCTTCTTCTTTTCCTTCTTCTTCTCCGCGCCTTCTTTCGGAGGGATCCCCTTTGTGTCGACAAGCGGGTTCTCGACGTCGGGGCGGAGAAGAAGCATGTAGGGGCGCGTCGTGGAGGTCTCGATCGTCTGGAAGTCCCGCCATCCGATGTGGGGATTCATCACCCGATCGCTGAGGAAGTAGAGATAGCGTCCGTCCGGATCCCACGCGGGGGTCCGGTCGTTCGTGGTCCAGCCGGTCGCCGCGAAGACCTTCTTCTCCTTCGTGTCGTAGATGTAGATCGAGCTGATGTCGATGTCGTTCGGCTTCGAATAGGCGAGCCAGCGGCCGTCCGGGCTCCACGCGTAGTCCCGGATCTCCTCGTAATCGCAGTGGTCCACCCTGCGGGGGCTCCCCCCTTCCGCCTCGACGACGTAGAGATCCTGGTTCTCGTCGGCGTAGGCGATCCGCTCGCCGTCGGGGGACCAAACGGGCGGGAAGAGCCAGTTGCTCCCCTCCGCTTTACCGAGACGTTTCGCGGCGCCCCGGCCCCAAGCGTCGGCGACGACAATCTCCTCCTCGCCGCCCGCGTCGGTGATGTACACGAGCCTCTTCCCCTTCGGGTCGTAGCCTGCCGCGCGTTCGCGCGCGCCGCTCCCGTGCGTGACGGGGAGGGTGAGGCCCTCCTCGACGGGGACGGAGAAGATCTCGCCGCGCGTCACGACGGCGAGCCGCTCCGCGTCGGGCGAGAGGCTGAACCAGGTCAGGTACTCCCGCGCGTCCGGGTATCGTCTCCGGGTGAGGACGCGCTCGCTCGGCAGATCGATGGGCACGAGGCGCTCCCGCCCCGAAGCCGGGTCGAAGATGTGGATGTCCCCGGCGAGCGTGAAGACGATCCGGCCCGAGTCGCCCATCGAGGCGTGGCGCGCGTCCCACTCTCCGAAATCGGTGTGCTTGCGGCGATCCGATCCGTCCGGCAGAACGGACCAGATGTTCATCGTTCCCCCCTGGTCGGAGAGGAAGTAGATTCGCCCGCCGTGCCACATCGGGGAGGTGTCCGCCCCCTCGAAGTCGGTGACGCGCCGGTAGTCCGCCTTCTTCGGGTCGCCGACCCAGATGTCCGCTGCCGTTCCTCCGCGGTATCGCTTCCAGGTCCCTCCTCCGCGCGTTCGCGTGAACGCGTAGATGCCGCTCGAGGGGTCCTCGTCGAAGGAGTAGACGTAGCCGATCGGGATCTTCTTCGGCTCGCCGCCGTCGGCGGGGACCGCGAAGAGGTCCGGTGTGCGGTGGGGACTCTCCCGGAAGCTGAGGAAGTAAACCCGCGACCCATCGCGCGACCATCCCAGGGAGTAGTCCTGGACCGGGTGCCAGGTGAGACGGCGGGGCTCGCCGCCCGCGGCCGGCATGACGTACACGTCGAGGTTGCCGTCGTAGTAGCCGGAGAACGCGATTCTCGATCCATCGGGAGAGAACGCGGCGTTCAGCTCTTCGCCGACGTGGGACGTGATCCGGCGGACGTCGCCCCCGTCATCGGTCGCGATCCAGAGGTCCCCCTCCGCGGTGAAGACGATCCGCTCCCCGTGAATGTCCGGAAGCCTGAGATAGCCCGGCTTCGCCGCCGCTCCCGAGAAGGCGAGGAGAAGCGCCGCGGCGGCGAAAAGAGCCGCCCCGAGGAGCCCGATTCGAGTCTTCCTGTCTTCCATGATTCCTCCTGTTCGCTCAACGTACCGGGGCGTGGGGCAGGGGTGCGGGGTCATTCCGCACCGAGCGGCCGACGCCCCCGGATTCGCCTTCATGAATGTGCCGGAACCTATTGTAACGACGAGAGGGCCCCCGCGCATGCTCAAAGGCGGGAGGTCGCGGGGCGGCTCCTCTCGCGACACCCATTCGGCTCGGCGGGCCGGGATCCCCCTCGGGACCCGACCGCTCTCGGCATTGTCGCACGGCGGGCGGCGGGAAGCGTGTGCGCAGGGGGCGCCGCGCCGCCCCCGAAGCATGAAAGGGCGGGCCTCCGATGAAGCCCGCCCCAAGAATGCCGCGTATCGCGAAACGCCTACCGAACCAGCGTCACACGCTGCGACTCAACGTGCGCTCCCGCACGGAAACGAACGAAGTACACCCCCGA
>JBDRFQ010000395.1:0-4827 GCA_043818685.1 Candidatus Eiseniibacteriota bacterium | reverse complement strand
TGCTCACCCCGATCCGGAGGTCCGCCTCCGCCGCGTGGCGGTTCAGCCGGATCGGCGCGCCCCGGCCCGATTCGCCGAGGAAGACCGTCTCCTTCCCGGGATCGTGTGAGACGACGATCACGCGCCGGGCGGCTTCGTCTCCGACCTTGCGGGCCGCCTCCTCCGGCGTGGCCGGGGCGTGGGTGCCCCCCGCGATCACGATCCGTATCGAGCCGGCGCCGATCCCGGCCGCTTCGAGCTTGTCGAGGATCGGGACGAGAAGCGCGGCGGCCGGGGTCGGCCGGGTCGGGTCGTCGACGATGATAACGGCTTGGCTTCGGCCGGAGGCGATCCTCTCGAGGGACGGCGAGCCGATCGGCGAGGAGAGACGCGCCCCGATCTCCGCGCCTGTGAGCAGGGGAGGGCCGCCGGCGCCGTGGAGGCGGACGTTCCAGCCGTCCGGGAAGGCGAGCGCGATCGGCCGGTCCCCGCGCCAGGCGCCGTGAAGAAGCTCGACCGTCCTCATGGCGATCCGCCTTCCGGGCGATTCAACGATGAACCATCGGCGCCGTCGAGGTGGCGCCGGTAGCACTCGAGGTGCGCATCGATCGCCTTCTCCCACTCGTAGACCTCGGCGACGTACCGCCGCACCTTTCGGGCCGCTTCAAACGCGGCCGCCGGATCGTGGAGGACGGTGCCGAGCGCGCCGGCGAAGTCGTTCTCCGCCACGCGGACGCCGAAGCGGGTCGCGAACTCGTCCGGGTCGACTGCGCTCACGACCGCGCAGCCGTGGGCGGCGGCTTCGAGAAAGGAGATCGGAAGCCCCTCCCGGGAGGAGGTGTTGACCAGGGCCCAGCTCCGGGAGAGGATCGCCTCCATCTTGCCGCGATCCCGGAACTCGTCGACGTAGCCGATCCACTCGGCGTTCGGCGGGGCGCCGTACCGCTCCCGGAGCCGTCGATCGCGCCGCTGAGAATCGGCCTTCCCGACAACGGCGAAGCGGCACTCAGGAAAGCGCGGGGCGAGCTCGAGGAACCGTTCGGGCCGCTTCCTTCCCTCGAGCCTACCCATGAAGGCGAAGGTCGGCGTGGGCGGCTTCTCCTCGATCCGGTCCGGGACGTGAACCAGGTTCGGCAGGAACCCGACCGGGCTCCGCGGCCGGAACATGCGCCGGACCTTCGACTCGAGGAAACGGGCCGGAACGTAAACGCCGTCCGCGTCGCGCACGGCGCTTTAAACGATGAAGCTCGACTCGAGAAGGTAGTTGAGCGGGATCTTGGAGCGCCGCGTCCAGGTGGCGTCGCGGAACTCGATTCGCCAGTCGGTCAGGTCCCGCGGATCGCGGCAGGTGACGATGTGGACCGCGCGGGGGCGGACCCGCCGGGCGAGGGAGGAGAGCGCCGTCGGTTCCTGCGAGTGGAAGACGGTCGCCCTCGACCGCCGGAGCTGGTTCGCCGCCGCCAGGATGTCCCAGGAGGGAAAGCTCCGCACCTCGACGCCGGCGATGAGATCGACGGGGCCCTGCCCCTTCCGGCGGGGAACGATCACCGACATCTCCACGGAGCGGCTCGCGAGCCCCTCGGCGAGGCGGCGAGCCATCGTTCCGAAGCCGCCGATCTTGTCCCAGCCGGAGTACTGGTTCGCCAGAGTGCACACCCGGATGTCGTCGCCCAAAACCGTCAATCGAGTCCCCGCATCCAAGTGAGGCTCAAACCCGTCCGGCCCTCCCGCTCGCGGCGGCGAGAAGATCGAGGTACCGCGTCCCGATCCCTTCCCAGTCGAAGTGCTCCCTCGCCCGGCACCGCGCCTTCCTGCCGTAGGCGCGCGCCGTCTCGTCGGAGCCGAGGAGCTCGACAAGCGCGTTCCCGAGCGCCACGGCGTCTCCCGGGGGAACGGTGATGCCGGCGTCGCCGATCACCTCGGGGCACCCGGACGTGTCGGAGGTGATCACCGCCATCCCGGCGAGCATTGCCTCGAGGAGCCCCATGGGGGAGTTCTCTTTCTGCGAGGGGAAGCAGAAGACCGAGGACCTCTCGTAAAGCTCCTTCCACTCCGGCGAGCCGTGATCGAGCCACCCGTGAAAGACGACCTTCATCGGGAGCGAGGCGGCGGTCTCTTCCAGGACGGCGCGATGGGGACCGTCGCCGGCGATGTGCACCTCGTAGTCGGACTCCGTGTCCCGGAGCGCCTCCAGGACCCGGTAAAACCCCTTGCGAGGGAGAAGGCGCCCGCTCATCAGAATGATCCGCTCCTTCGGCCGCTCGTCGAACAGGTCTCTGTCGATCCCGTTCGGGATTTGGACCGCGTCGAGAGCGGGGATGTTCTCGGCGATTCGATCGCACAGAAAGCGCGAGGGGGCGGTGACGCGCGCTGCGCTCCGGGCGATCCGGCGGAGCAGGGGGGGCGTGAATCGATGCTCCCGGGTGAAGCGGTCCGGGTTGTATCCGGGGATGTCGGACCCGTGGGCGGTGATCACGAAGGGGACCTTCGCGCGGCGGGTCGCGGCGTAGGCGAGGAGCCCGGTGGGCACGACGAAGTGGCAGTGGATGACGTCGACCGGATCGCGCCGCAGTTTTCTCAGCGTCGTCGGAAACGCGCGGAGAACATAGAGGATCATCTCGGAGGTGTCGCAAGTCTCGCGGCGTTTTCGTCCGACCTGGAGGCGCCGGATGCGGACCCCGTTCAGCGTCTCTTCGGCGGGCAGCCCCGGGAACCCCATGGTCACCACTTCCACGTCGTGACCGCGCCGAACGTACAGCTCGGCGAGCGCCCGGGTGACGACCCCGGCCCCCCCGCCGAGAGGCGGGTACTCGTAGTTCAACACCAGGATGTTCATCGAGGGCCGGTCTCCCGGCTCCGCGGCCGTTCTGTTCTCGGAGCTCCTGCCCGCTTCGTTGTCGGGCGTTCGGAATGACCTCGTATCGGCTTCCCTCGCCCGGGAGATCGTGCGGCCGCGGCCCGCTCCGGCGATCGGGGCAGGTGAGGCCGTCGCGCCTCGCGTGTCGAGATCGGCCGGCTATCTCGCATCGTACCACGATGATGTGCATCCTGTCCGAGCACACCGAAAAGGCCCGCACCGCGCACCCGATCGGGGCGCTTGGAACGCGGCCCCAGCGCCGCCGGATCGATAACCGGGAGACAACAGGCGAATCCGCGTGTATCCTTTCCGGATAACGCTCCGTTCAGCGGCCTGCCGCCGCGGCGTGGCCCGGCTGCACCGCCGGGCCCCGGGAGGGAGTGGTGTGCCCGGTCCGCGGTCCTCTTCGGATCCGGCCCGGACGCCTCGAACGCGCGACGGGAGAAGGAGGCCCGATGACCACATCTCCGGAGACACCGAAGAAGCCCCGGACCTTCGGCCGCACCTACTGGATGCTGAACACGATCGAGATGTTCGAGAGGCTCGCGTACTTCAGCGTGCGCGCCGTCGTTCCCGTCTACATCATGCAGGCGGACGATCCGGGCGGCCTCCATTTCACCGCAGCCATGAAGGGCACGGTCTACGCCTGGTGGTTCATCTTCCAGTCGATCCTCCCGACCTTCACCGGCGGGTACGCGGACCGCTACGGTTACAAGAAGACGCTCATCGTGTCGATCACGATGAACATCATCGGCTATCTCATGATGGCGAACCTGAGATCTTATCCCGGGTTCTTCGCCGGTGTGATCGTCCTCGCGAGCGGAACCGCGCTCTTCAAGCCGGCGCTCCAGGGCTCGCTCGCGCAGAACCTCACGAAGGCGAACTCGTCGGTCGGGTGGGGGATCTTCTACTGGGTCGTGAACATCGGCGCGGCAATCGGGCCTTTCCTCGCGACCGGGATTCTCGGCGATCCGCACACGCAGGTCTCCTGGCGGAACCTCTTCACCGCCTCGGCGATCATCACGTCGCTGAACTACGTCATGCTGTTCACGTTCCGGGACGTGCCCTCGGGCGCGGACAAGGTGGAGAGCCCGATTCAGGTGATGGCTCGGACGCTGAAGAACATCGTCGAGCCGCGTCTCGTCGCCTGGCTTCTCATCATGTCGTGCTTCTGGCTGATGATGTACCAGCTCTGGGACCTCCATCCGAACTTCATCGAGGACTGGGTGGACAGCTCGCCGGTCGCGCGCATCCTCCCCTTCGACCAGTGGAGGGTGCAGACGACGCGCGGGGTCATGGTGCCGCAGCAGATCCTCCTCAACCTGAACGCCCTCTTCATCATCCTGTTCATGGTGCCCATCTCCTGGATGGTGAGGCGCATGCGTGTTCTCGGGTGCATGGTGATCGGCATGACCGTCGCGACGGTCGGGATTCTGGTCGCGGGGTTCACCGCGAGCGGGTGGATCCTCCTTCTCGGGATCGTCTTCTTCTCGACCGGCGAGATGATGACCGGGCCGAAGAAGAACGAGTACCTCGGCCTCATTGCGCCGCCTGGAAAGAAGGCGCTCTATCTGGGATACGTGAACATCCCGGTCGGGATCGGGGGGTTCGTCGGCTCGAAGATGGCCGGTTATCTCTACGGGCACTACGGCGAGAAGGCGACGCTCGCGCTCCGGTACATCGCGGAGAACAAGCTGCTCGGCCAGGCCAAGATCTGGGACGGGTCGGTCGGAACGCTCGAGGCGACGCTCGGCGTGTCCAGGACCGAGGCGATGCTGAAGCTCCAGGAGCTCACGGGGATGGACGCGGTCCAGGCGACGCGGATGCTTTGGGTCGAGTACAGCCCGCAGTATCACGTTTGGATCCCGGTCGCGTGCATCGGGCTCATGGCGATAGTCGCGCTCTCGATCTTCAGCCAGCTCGCGAAGCGATGGGCGGATATGGATGCGTAGTCGCGGGGGGGGGGTCGGGGGCCACAAAGGGACGCCAAC
>JBDRFQ010000394.1:0-10921 GCA_043818685.1 Candidatus Eiseniibacteriota bacterium | reverse complement strand
CGCCGGGGAACCCGACGGGTTCGTAGACGCCCGGACCTTCTCCAGGGCTTCCTGGAAAAGTCCGGTCTCTCTTTTTGACCGATCGTTACTTATTTATGCGAGGCTCTCTAGGACGAGTCTGGCAGGAGTGGCCCCGTCGCCCCCCCGCGCTCGCTCGGCGGGGAGCGGGAGGGGGAGGTGGGGCGTCACGGGCGCCGACTATCCCGCCACAGCAGGAGCGCGAGGGCGGCTGTGAACGCGTGTGAAGCCCATCAGCGAAACGTCGACGTTCCACACCGCCCCGCCCTCGCTCCCCCCGCGCTCGCTCGGCGGGGACCAGGAGTGGGCGGTTCGCAAGGGAACGGTGTCGGCGGTGACGTCGTGATGCCGGCGCGGACAGGTTTTCGGGAGGGACAGGCAGGGGGCCGCTCCGGGCCAGCCCCCTGACCATGTGTGTGCAGCAACTACCAGCGTTTGCGCTGGCGGTCGCCGCCTCTGTCGGAGTCTCCCCGCGGCTTGGCCTCGCTGACCGTGAGGTTCCGTCCGCCGAGCTCCAACCCGTTCAGGGCACTGATCGCCGCGGCTGCCTCGGCGTCGTCCATCTCGACGAACCCGAATCCGCGCGGGCGCCCGGTGTCGCGATCCGTGATCAGGTTGACCGAGCGGACCGTGCCGTGCTTGCCGAACAGGTCTCGGATCTCGACCTCGGTCGCGTCGAAGGACAGGTTGCCAACGTACAGTTTCATAGCAGTGTCTCCACTCCGTTTTCGCCCCAATCCAAGAACTCGCTGGCCGATTCTGAAGCACGGGCGATCCGCGCTTTCATGTGTCCGCCACGATCAGTGATCTCCGGGCAGGAGAACACACCCCTGCCTGGAAACTCGGGAACCTTGCTCCAAGACCGACTTGCGATTCATCGGGGGCAAACACGGTGAGTCGATTCGGTAGGAGGAACCCCAGAACTATATTCTGAGTATCGACATTTCTTCAGCTCTGTCAAGCCCCGATTGCCCTTCCTGAGAACCCCATCCTGACCGGTCCCTACGAGGCGGCGCGTGACCCCGCTCCCTCGTCGCTCTCCCTGCGCTCGCTCGGGGGGGAGCAGGAGCGGGAGGGCTGGCGAAGGCGCCCCGTGCGCCCCGTGGCTCGCCTTCCGTGGAAACAGCCGGCGATCGATCCGCAAGAACCGATGGCGACTCGAGGGCATTTGTCGGCACAGCGTTCTAGAAACGCCGCCCTCCTTCGCGTCTTCCGCCTCGCGGACCGCCTTCGGGCCGAGGGCGGGCCTCATTGACGTTCAGTGACTGCCCCTTCAGATCCTTGCCGTTGAGGCCGGCGATTGCGGCCTGGGCTTCCGCCTTGGTCGGCATCTCCACGAATCCGAATCCTCTTGCCTCGCCCGTGAACTTGTCCTTGATGACATTGACGGACTCGACCCCTCCGAAAGCTTCGAAAGCGTGCCGCAGATCGTCTTCGGTGACGTCGCGAGACAGATTGCCCACGTAGATCTTCATCTCGGTTTCCCCTTTCCTAGGGATGGGTGACGTGTCGGCAAGCAGTATGCCTGGCCGTTCCGGAAACAGGAAGCCAATTCGGCGGGCGTCCACCCTGGCCGTCGGGTGCTGCCCCGCTGTCTTCGCTCCCCTTGCGACCGGTCGGCGGGAACCAGGGGCCTGCGGCTCACGGATGCCCCCCGGTCCGTCTCGGCGCTCGATAGGCAGGAGCGATGATGGCCCTATAGCTGTTGATGGCGCTGTTTCCCCTTGCGCACGTCTTGTATGATTTCGTCAAGGCTCCGCAGGAACCGGGAACGATCTCGTTTCTCTTGAGCCGGCGGTCCGCCTGTAATGGTCCCGAGTTCGCGAAGATGGGAAAGCAGTTCTCGGCTTGCGATCGCTTCGCCGATGGAATCCTCTGAGAAGATGCGGCCGCGCGGGCCGAGCACGCGGGCTCCTTTCTTCAGGCAGCGGGAGGCGAGCAGGATGTCCCCGGACACCACGATATCGTTCTCGGCAACATGCTCGACGATCCAGTCGTCGGCCGCGTCCAGCCGGTCGTTCACGAGAACCAGCTCGACCGAAGCATCATTCGGGACCCGCATTCGCGAGTTCGCCACCACGACGACCTTGAGACCATAGCGTGCCGCAACCCGATACACCTCCTGTTTCACCGGACAGCCGTCGGCATCGATGTAAATGTCCAGCAAGTGTGTTTTCCCTCCAGTCGCGCCGCGGCCATTGTACCACCTCGAGAGTTCATCCTCCGGTGTCCGGAGCTCCTCCGTACCGCCAAGAAGCTGCCGCCGCATGGACTCGGTTCCGGAGAGGCCCGAACGACGCCGGTCTCGATATCAGAAAGGCCAGATGCGCGGGATGAGCGCCACCGCGAGAATCCAAAACACGAGGTTCAGGGGACCGCCGACCTTGGTGTAGTCGAGGAATCGGTAGCCGCCCGGCGCGAAGACCATCGTGTTGGTCTTGTATCCGACGGGCGTGGCGAAGCTCGTCGAGGCGGCGAACGTGATGGCGACGAGGAAGGGCCTGGGATCGGAGCCGATCGCCCGGGCGAGAGAGATCGCGATCGGAGCGAGAAGGACCGCCGCGGCGTTGTTGGACATGGTCTCGGTCAGTAACGCGGTGGTCAGGTAGAGGACCGCCAGGACCACCAGGGGGCCGAAGCCTACAAACGGGTGGAGAACCGTCTCCGCGAGCCAGGCGGCGGCCCCCGTCTGCTCGATGGCCAGGCCCAGCGGGATGATGCCGCCGAGAAGAAAGATCACCTTCCAGTCGATGGCCGCGTACGCCTCTTCGATGGTCAAGCAGCCGGCGAGCACCACGCCGGTCGCGCCGAGCAGGGCGGCGGTCAGGATCGGCAGCACGCCGAAGGCGGCGAGGCCCGCCACGGCGATCATGAGCCCGAGAGCGATGACGGCGCGGTTCTTCCGGAGATACAGCTCGGTCAGCTCGTTGGCGACGATGAGATCGTCCGATTTGAGGAGCGCGGCCACGTCGTCCGAGCCGCCCCGGAGGAGAAGCGAATCGCCGCTGTCCAGACGGACATCCTCGAGACGGGTTCGGAGGACCTTCCCGCGCCTCTGGATGGCGAGCACCGAGCAGCCGAACCGGCGTCTCAGGTTCGCTCCCTTGTAGGTCTTGTCGATCAGCCGGGATCCCGGCGGAACGAGGGCTTCGACCAAGCGGACTTCGTTGGAGGGTTCCCGGCTCTCGGCGTTCCTCGCGTCCTCGAGCAGCTTCAGGCCGTACTTCGCCTGCGCGGCGATGATGTGGTCCGCGTCCCCGTGAAGGAGCAGGACATCCCCCGCGCGCACCGAGGTCCGAGAGGCCCGGGACGTGGCCTTTCCCCCGCGGAGGATCTGGACGAGCCGGAGTTCCTTCTCCTCCCTCGCGGCGCCGTCCTCCCAGCGGGCGCCGATGAGCGGGGATCGTTCCTCCACCTGAAGCTCGGCGGTGTAGTCGGCGAGGCGATACCTGTCCAGCTTCTCCAGCCCGCCCTTTCGCGCGGGAATCAGCCGGGGCGTCACCAGAACGAGATACAGAATGCCCGCGGCGCACATTGCCGCTCCGAGGGGGGCGAACTCGAACATGCCGAACTCCCCGAGGCCGTACGAGACGGCGATGGAGCTGACCAAGATGTTGGTGGATGTCCCGATGAGGGTGCAGACGCCGCCGAACTGGCTCGCGAAGGAGAGGGGCATGAGCACCCGGGAGGGAGAGATCCGTCTCTCGCCGGCAAGGGCGATCGACACGGGAATGAAGATCGCCACGGTGGCCGTGTTGATGATGAACGCCGAGAGGGCGGCGATGGCGAGGCAGAGGACGAAGAGGAGCCTTGCCTCGGTCTTTCCGGCCAAGGCGCCGAGGTGGCGCACCAGCCACTGGACCCAGCCGGTGCGGACCAGGCCGCTGCTCAGGACGAACATGGCGGCCACGGTCGCCGTCGCCTTGCTCGCGAACCCGGCCATCGCCTGGTCGGGACGGATCAGGCCGAGGAGAACCAACGCGCAGAGGGTGCAGAGGGCGACCACGTCGATTCGGAGCTTTCCCGAGACGAAGAGGGCCATGGCCGCCGCGACGATTCCGAGCACGAGAAGGATGTCGGGCTCAGGCATGAGTAGGTACCCGCATTCTCGAACGAACAGTGGGAACGTGTCTCACCAGAATAGCAGCATCGTCCGGGCCCGTTCCCGGATTTTTTCCCGTCTTCCATGCGGGGATGCCCGGAGGGGGACCGGAGGCTCGCCGCCCCGGGACCGCACCCGCGGGTCGGAAGCGTCGACCGTTGAAACGCACGATTTCCGAGTCCTATAGTCGTAGGAGGGGTGACGCCGTGATGAAGCCGCATCCCGAAGCACGACGATCTGAAAGGGAGGGGTCCGATGCGCAGAGGAAGAGTAACCGGCCTCGCGATCCTCGTGTGTTTTCTTTCGTTCGCCGCAGCAGCCGCCGGGCCGCTCATCGAGCTTTCGGCCGGCGAAGTGCTCCACGACGAGGAGGTCCGCATCGTCGTCGCGGGGTGCGGACCGTGGCAACGGGTCACCCTGAGGCTCAGCTCGAGCTTCCGCGGAAAGCCGTTCGTCTCGGAGGCGGCCTTCATTTCCGACGTGAACGGTCGGGTCGACGTCGCGGCGCGTGCGCCGGTGGCGGGCAGTTACAGCGGCGTCGATCCCATGGGTCTGTTCTGGTCGATGCGTGAAGCCCCTGATGCGGAGCCGGCCGAAACGCCGCCGGAAACCCAGCCGTGGGAAGTCCCGCCGCCGCAGGTCTACGAGCTGACGGTCGTTCTCGACGACAAGGAGGTCGCGTCGGAGACGATCAAACGCGTGATCGTGCCCGAGGACATGGAGGTCCGCCGGCTCAATGACGGGCGGCTCCGCGGCGCCCTGTTCCTGCCGGAGGGAGACGGACCGCATCCCGCGGTGCTCGTCCTGTCCGGCTCCGGAGGAGGGTATCTCGCGGACATCTCGGGCATGTTGGCCGGACGGGGTTTTGCCGCGCTGGCACTGGCCTACTTCGCGGCCCCCGATCTGCCGGATCAGCTCGCGGAGATCCCCCTCGAGTATTTCGAGGAAGGCCTCGAGTGGCTCGCCGCGGTGCCCGAGGTCGATGGGCAGCGGATCGGTGTGATGGGCAGGTCCCGCGGCGGCGAGCTTGCTCTCATCCTGGGTTCCATCTCGCCGCGGATTCGTGCGGTGGTGTCAGTGGTGCCGAGCCATGTGATGTGGGGCGGCTGCTGTGATGACGAATCCTTTGCCAAGGCCGCTTGGACCCGCAAAGGCGAGCCCCTGCCTTCGATGCCCGAGACGGAGACGTATCGACGCGCTCAACGCCACTGGGAGCCGGCGCGAGGGCACCTCGCCTCCACCTGGCTGATTCTCGCTAACGAAGCGGCCGAGGCGCAGGCGACCATTCCGGTGGAGCGGATTCACGGCCCGGTGCTGCTGATCTCGGGGGGAGACGATCAGCTGTGGCCGACGGCGTACATGGCCGACCGCGTGATGGAACGGCTGGACGCCAACGACTTCCCCTATCCGCACGTGCATCTTTGCTACGACAGCGCCGGCCATGCCGTCGGTGGAGGACCCTACTGGCCGACGGCGAGGTTGGTACGGGTGACGCATCCTGTGGCGAAGATCGAGTTGCTCTTGGGGGGCACGCCGGAGGGGCTCGCCCACGCGACGCTCGATTCGTGGCGGAACATCCTCGCGTTCTTGGATCATCACCTGCGGGAGATCGCCTCATTGAACGGCGCCGAGACCGCGCGTTGACGACGGGAGGTCGGGGAACCGTCCACCCCGGTACCTCATCGGGAGCGGCGCCTCTCGATCCGCCGCGCTATCTTCCTTGCTGGTCGGCCTTCTTCTTGGCCTTCTTTTCCTTCTTCTCCTTGGCCGACAGCTTGGGCTTGTTCGTCTTTTCCGTTCTCTTGTTCTGGTTCTTGTTCGCCATAGGGGCCTCCTTCCCGATGTCTTGCCGTCTTGTCGCACAAGGGCCGGGCATGCGCACGAGCGCCGCCGGCCACCGGCCTCATTCTTCCGACGTACGGGCCTGCTTGAGCGCCCGCTTGCGCGCGATCTCGCCGAGGAGCGACTTGCGCAGTCGGATGTGATTCGGGGTGATCTCCGCGTACTCGTCGGGATTGAGGTGCTCGAGGGCCTCTTCGAGGCTCATCTTGATTGCCGGGGCAATCCGCATCTTCCGGTCCGCGCCGGCGGCCCTCAGGTTGGTCAGCTGCTTGGCCCGCTGGGCGTTGACGACAAGGTCGCCTTCCTTGCTGCGCTCTCCGATAACCTGTCCGGCGTACAGCATGTCGCCCGGCTCCACGAAAAAGCTCCCTCGATCCTGCAGCGCGTCGAGGGCGAACGCGACGGCCGGTCCCTGGGCCATGCTAATGATGCTCCCGGTCTGGCGCTGGGGCAAGCTCCCCTTGAAGTACTCGTACTGGAAGAACCGGTGGTGCATGACGATCTCCCCGCCGGTGGCGCGCATCATCTTGCTGCGGAATCCGATCAAGCCGCGGCTCGGGATGCGGAACTCCATGCGGGTGTGCGTCTCGCCCTGCTCCATCTTCACCAGCTCGCCCTTGCGCGTCGCGGCGTACTCGATGACTGCGCCCGAGTACCCCCGGGGAACGTCCACGGTGAGGACCTCGACGGGCTCCGCCTTGCGGCCGCCGATCTCCAGGTAGATCACGCGTGGTTGACCCACCATGAACTCGTATCCTTCGCGGCGCATGTTTTCCATCAGAATCGACAGGTGTAGGATGCCCCGGCCGCTCACCTTGAATGTGTCTGAACTCGCCGTGCCCTCGACCCGCAGGGCCACGTCCCGTTCCGCCTCTCGCGCGAGGCGTTCGCGGATCTGACGGCTGGTGACTTGCCTGCCGTCCTGGCCGAAGAAAGGGCCGTTGTTGATCATGAAGTCCATGCTGAGGGTGGGTTCGTCGACCGAGATCAAGGGCAGGGGCTCCATGTGCTCCGGGTCCGAGAGGGTGTCTCCGATGTCCACGTTCTCCATGCCGACCACGGCGCAGATGTCGCCGCATTCCACCTCGGCGACCTCCCGGCGACCGAGGTTGTCGAACACGAAGAGCTGCTTCACGAGCGCCTTCTCCTGGCTGCCGTCCCGCTTGAGAACGGCCACCGTGTCTTCCGCGCGAAGCCGGCCGCGGACGATCCGGCCGATGCCGATGCACCCAACATAGTCGCTGTGGTCCATGGCGGCGATCAAGAGCTGGAGGGGCCCCTCTTGTACGCGAGGCGCGGGAACGTGCTCGATGATCATGTCCAGCAGGGGGCTCAGGTCCCGGCGCTCATCCTCCATCTCTCCCACGGCCCAGCCCTCGCGGCCGGCGGCGTAGACGCCCCGGAAGTCGAGCTGGGCGTCGGTCGCCTTCAGCTCGCAGAAGAGGCTGAAGACCTCGTCCAGGACTTCATGGGGTCGAGCCTGCGGGCGATCCACCTTGTTGATCACGACCACCGGTTTGAGGTTCAAGTGCAGGGCCTTCTGCAGAACGAAGCGGGTTTGGGGCATGGGCCCCTCGAACGCGTCCACAAGCAGGAGAACCCCGTCGGCCATCTTGAGCACCCGCTCCACCTCGCCCCCGAAGTCGGCGTGGCCCGGCGTGTCGATCAGGTTGATCCGCACGTTCCGATAGGTGACGGCGAAGTTCTTGGCGGTGATCGTGATGCCCCGCTCCCGCTCGAGATCGAGTGAATCGAGGAACCGTTCGCGCACCTGCTGGCCCTGGCGAAAGACGTGACACTGCCGGAGAATCTGGTCGACCAGGGTCGTCTTCCCGTGGTCCACGTGGGCGATGATGGCGACGTTGCGGATCTCCATGAGCCGGCCCTAGGTGAGAATCCCCTCTCGGCTCGACGGATGCCGAACTGCCGGGCAAGGCGGCCGCCTGTGGGAGGCCGGGCTCGGGGGGGTCGGTGCGGCGCGAGAGCAGCGAGAGTTCAAGCGTAAGCGGCAGGGGGCCGCCCGGGGCAGCCCCCTGTCTCCGTGTGTGGGGCGACTACCAGCGATCGCGCCGGCCGCCGTCTCCGCCGTTCTCTTTCCGTGGGTTCGCCTTGCTGACCTTGAGGTTGCGTCCGCCCATCTCCCTGCCGTCAAGCGCGCTGATCGCTTTGAGCGCCTCGGCTTCGTCCATCTCGACGAACCCGAACCCGCGGGGTTGCCCCGTGTAGCGATCCGTGATCACGTTGACCTCATGAACGGCGCCATGCGTGGCGAAAAGCTCGCGAATCTCGTCCTGAGTCGTGGTGAAAGGCAAGTTTCCAACATACATCTTCACTGCAAATACTCCAATCCGTCTCCGCCCACTCCGAAAACACACCGGTCGGCTCTGCGACGCGGGCGATCCGCGCCCTCATTGACCTCCGGACCATTGATCTCCCGGCAGGAGAAGAGACTCCTGCCTGCGAGCTCGGGAACCTTGCTCCAAGACCGATTTGCGATTCATCGGGGCGTACACGGTGAGTCGATTCGGTAGGAGGAACCCTAGAACTATGTCCTGAGTATCGGCTTTTCTCCAGCTTTGTCAAGCTCTAATTTACCTTGTGGAGGACCCCATCTCTTCCCTTCCACAAGAACGCTGAGGTCGGCAAAGCGAGCTGCGGCGGCGATTCCCTCCGGGTGGCGCGGACCCCCGGGCCGGTTTCGTCTTCGCGGATCAGGTCACCTTCCCTTTCCCCCTGTCCTTGACGCTTCGACTGTGATACAATCCCCGCAGTTTCAACACCTTGCCGTGCATCAGACACATCGGAGTCCCGATCTCTCCACAAGGAGGTGCGTGCATGCGTGCCATTGCAGCATTCCCGGCTCTGATCGCTCTGACTCTCGCGACCACCACCGCCTCAGGACGAACCTGGACCATTCTGCCGGATGGATCGGGTGATGCTCCGACCATCCAGGCGGGGATCGACTCGGCCGAGACCGGGGATGAGGTCGAGCTGGCGGACGGGATCTTCATGGGCGAGGGGAACCGGAACCTCGACTACTCCGGCAAGGCGATCACGGTCGGGTCACAGGGAGGCGATGCCGGGGCGTGCATCATCGACTGCGAGGGGGGCCCGGACGTATCGCGCCGGGGGTTCGTCTTCCACTCCGGCGAGGGCGCCGGGTCGGTCCTCCGCGGCCTGACGATCCGGAACGGATCGGCCTGCGAAGGCTACGGCAACTACCGGGGGGGAGGAATTCTCTGCACGGGAGGTTCCTCGCCCACCATCGAGGGCTGCGTCTTCCTCGGCAACACGGCGCTCGGGGTCGGTGGAGGCCTCTGCTGCCGCGAATCGTCGCCCGCCGTGAGCAACTGCCTCTTCTCCATGAACTCGGCGACCGAAGGCGGGGGGATGCACGGCTTTACCTGCTTCTCGACGCTGACCGGGTGCGCCTTCTTCCAAAACACGGCCGCGCTGTTCGGAGGCGCGGTCCAGTGCATGGTCTCCAGCTCGGTAGCGCTCGTGAACTGCACTTTCGCGGCGAACTCCGGCGACCATGCGGCCTGCTTGGACTGCTGGGACTCCTTCGTGTCGATGGAAGACTGCATTCTCGGCTTCAACACGGACGGATGGCCGATTGTGTGCGAGGGGAGCGGTGTCGCCGAGCTCGCCTGCTGCGACATCTTCGGGAATCTCCCCGGAGATTGGCTCGGGTGCGTCGCGAACCAACTCGGCACGAACGGAGACTTCTCCGCCGATCCTCTCTTCTGCGGCCTGGAGAACGGAGACCTGGCCCTCGCCGCGTCCTCCCCCTGCCTCCCCGGGCACCACCCGGAGGGGGAGAGCTGCGGCCTGATCGGGGCGTATGGTGAAGGCTGCGTGTTCACATCGGTTCCCGCGGCGCGCCGGGAGCCGGCGACATGGGGCCGGGTCAAGTCGATGTTCCGCTGACCGCCCGGACGGAGGTGCTGTCGCGGAACGAAGCGCTCCGAAACGAGCGCCGGAAGGAGACCCGGACCCGGCGCCTCAGAACCGGCGCGCTCGGCCGTCGGCCGGAGGCTTCCCTGTGATACCATCGGAGCCCGCGATCAAGCCGACGCCGTCCGGAGGTTGCGCTTCACATGAGCTTCGAATGTCCCCTCTGTGAGACGAGTGCCTACGCGGTTGTCCACGAGGAGAGCGCGTTCCGGTTGCTTCGCTGCCGGGATTGCGGGTTGGCGGTCAAGAGCTATGGCGGAGCGTTGCGGCCTGAGGACGCGCAGGAGCTGCAGGACGGCGTTTACACGGACCTGCGCAGGACCGACATCGGCGCCGTTCGTAGGCTGGCCGCCGATCGGCTGCGCATGCTGACCGCGGTCCGGCGTGAGGGCCGCATGCTCGAAATCGGCTGCGCGACCGGCGAGTTTCTCGAGCTGGCCTCCCGGGCCGGTTTCGATGTCGCGGGCGTCGATGCATCCGAACGCTACGCGCGGTTCGCCGCCGCCAGGGGTTTGGAGGTCGTCCACGGCCGCCTGGACGACCTAGCCGCGGAGCATCGCCGGTTCGACATCGTGGTCATGTTCCATCTGCTCGAGCACGTGGAGGACCCGAACGCGTTCCTGAGCATGCTGGGAGCGATGGTCCCTCGCGGGGGACTGCTCTTTGCCATCGTCCCCAACCACGACGCGCTCACCAACCGGCCTTTCGGCTACGCGCATCCCGTGTACCAACAAGCGGATCACCTCTACTTCTACTCCCGCGCGACGCTGCCGGCCCTGCTCGACAAGCATCGGTTCAGACCGGTCGCGACGAGGACGCGCGAGTATCCGCACCACTTTTTCACCTCCCTGGCGGGCTACCTGGCCGGAAGACGCCGCCGCCGGGTGCGGCGCCCCGGAAACGCCGAAAACTCCTCAGGCCCCCGCTCGGGGGAAAGTCCGGCAGGCCCGCGTGATGCCGGACGCGGGAGGCGCCGGCTCCGCAACGCGCCCTACGCGCTGG
>JBDRFQ010000393.1:0-2267 GCA_043818685.1 Candidatus Eiseniibacteriota bacterium | reverse complement strand
CGTAGGCGGCGTGCGGGTCGTAGAGGTTAACCCACGCGAAGAAGGGACGCTCCGGGTCTCTCGCTTCTAGCCAGTAGAGAAACGAGGAAACGACCGCATCGCCACGCCTCTCCGGAAAGTCCTGGATGCCGATCGCGGTCTCCGCCTCCCCCCACTCGTCGTCGTAGACGTCGAATCCCCGGGCGAGCCCGAAGGAGCGCGCGAGGACCTTGCTCCCGAGGAATGCGGAGGTCGCGTAGCCTTTCGCGCGGAGCAGGGTCGCGAGAGTCGGGATCTTCTCGGACACGCGGAGCCCGTTGTGCCTCGCGCCGTGCGCGGCGGGGTAGACACCCGAGAGGAGGGTTGCGTGCGAGGGGAGCGTGATCGGAACGGGGACCCACGCGTCGGCGAACTGGATCCCCTCGCGTGCGAGGTGATCCATGCGCGGTGTCCGAGCCGCCTCCGAGCCGTAGCACCCCAGGGCGTCCTCGCGCAGTGTGTCGATCGTGACGAGCACGAGATGAAAAGGCGGCTTCCGTCCCCCGGGAGCGCACGCGACGAGAAGCAGGATCGCAAGCGATGCTGTCCGGATCATGCCGGCATTGTAGGTCCCGGGCGGGAGCCGGGCAAGCGCGCGAACCGCGGGCGGATCACGCAAGGGAGCGTGCTGACTCGCGGCTTCACCGGAATCGATACGAAGGGCGGGCCGGCCGCCGGGACACCTAAAAGACCCGGCCGGCTCTTTCGAGCCGGCCGGGCAACGATCACGAGGATCGTCGAACCTGCGGTACGAACTACCGGAAGAGGCTCTTCACGCCGGTCCAGGAGCTCTCCTGGGTGCCGATGTCGCCGCAGAAGAATTCCGCGTCCATGAGGCACTGCACGGGGCCCCAGTTGTCGGCAAGGTACTGCGGCGGGCAGTACTGAGTCGTCAGGCCGCCGAAGTAGACCGTGCGGATCGGGCCAACGGTGAAGCCGGGGCACGCGACCGGAGCCATGTAGTTCTTGTTGTTGTTGTCGGTACCCAGGCGGGGCAGTCCGCCCTTGTCCCAGGTCGCGGTGAGCGTGATCAGGTCCGAAAGGCTCGGGCCGCCGAGGCCGAGATTGTAGTTCCAGCGCTCGGTCGGGTCCTGGGTCGCGGTCCCGTACGAGGGGCCGGTCTTGCAGTACTGGGCAGTCGCATCGTACATGTTGTACGTGACGGTGTAGCCCCAGCCCGGGGTCGTGTAGCGCCAGTACCACCAGAAAACCGTGTTCGTGCAGGGCTCGCCAGGGATCTTGCCGCAATCGGTCGGCATGTCGAAGACCACGCCGACCTCATCGCCTGCCAGCCAGCCGGACCAGGTCCAGAGCCAGCCGGAGCACATGTTGTAGTAAATGATCGAGCAGGTGCCGGTCGCTCCGCCACTGCCGTGGGGGACGATCGCTTCGTTCATCGCGGACTTCGTCACATGAGGAATGTCCGCGAACGCGGCGATCGCCATGGCCAGCGTCAGAAGACCGACCAAAAGTAGCTTCTTCATGGGCTATGAAACCTCCCTAACTGTTGAGACACTTTCCAACCGGTTGTGGTCTCTCTCCTGCAATCACCTCCTCGTGGGTCTTGAGGTTTTTGCCTGGGAAGCGTTCAGGGAAACAAACACCTTGTTTTCAAAGATCCGGGTCCCGTAACGGAGATCATTGTAGCACCCCCCGAAACCGGAGTCAAGAGGAATGCGATCCAACCCGTTACCATGAATAATCCTAGCATGTGCGGTCCCGCGGTGTCAACCCCGATCGGATACCGGGTCGCCACCCCCCTTTTCTCTTGCCTCTTCCTCCCGAACCTGCTAGAATGCATGGCCTTAACCGATTGGGACCAAATAGGTTACAGGACCATGTGCCGACCGAAGACTGCTTCCCGTCTCCCCGGCGTTCTCCTCACGGTCTTTCTCCTTATCGGCTTCTTGCTCCGCTTTCTCCATACTTTCGACATGCGGGCCTCCCCTATTTTCGACAGACCGGTGATGGACCCCGGATATCATGACGAGTGGGCCCGCTCGATCGTCGCGGGGAAGCCGATCACGGACGGAGAGCCCTTCTTCCGGGCGCCCGCCTACCCGTACTTTCTCGCGGCCGTCTACAAGGTCGGCGGGGGTGACCCGCTCCATCCCCGGCTCGTGCAGGCGGTCCTCGGGGTTCTCTCCCTCTACCTGGCTTTTCGGATCGGGCGGAGGCTGTTCGGGAGAGGGGCCGCTCTCCTCGCGGTGTTCCTCGCGCTGCTCTATCCAATCCTCCTCTTCTTCGAG
>JBDRFQ010000392.1:0-2888 GCA_043818685.1 Candidatus Eiseniibacteriota bacterium | reverse complement strand
ACGGTGGTCGCGGCGGCGACGCCGCCGGGGGTCGGGGCGCTCGCGGTGGTGCGCGTCAGCGGGCCGGCCGCGATCCCGATCGCCGACCGGGTCTTCCGCGGGCGCGTTCGCCCGTCCGACGCGCCCGCGCGCACCGTTCTCCTCGGCGAGGCGGTCGAGGAGGACGGCTCGGCGATCGATGAGCTGCTTCTGGTTTGTTTCCGCGCGCCCCATTCCTATACGGGTGAAGATTCTGTCGAGATCTCGTGCCACGGCGGTCCCTACCTCGTGCGGCGCCTCGTGGGGCGCCTCGTCGAGGCGGGGGCGCGGCTCGCGGAGCCGGGGGAGTTCACCCGCCGCGCCTTCCGTAACGGCCGGATCGATCTCGCGCAGGCCGAGGCGGTCGCCGACCTCGTGCGCGCGCGCACCGAGGGGGCGGCGAGAAGCGCGCTCGCCCAGCTCCGGGGCGGGGTCTCCGGCCGCGTCGGCGCGCTGCGCGGAACCCTTCTCGATCTTCTCGCGGAGATCGAGGCGGACCTCGACTTCGCGCCGGAAGAGGGCGTTCCCCGCTACGACCCCGCGGGGGCGGCGGAGGTCCTCGAGTCGGCCGGGGCGGAGCTGGAGGCTCTCGCGCGCGAGGGGGAGAGGGGGCGCATCGTGCGGGAGGGGGTCCGCACGGTGATCGTGGGGCGCCCGAACAGCGGAAAATCGACCCTCTTCAACGCGCTCCTTCAGGAGGACCGGGCGATCGTCTCGCCGGAGCCCGGCACGACGCGCGATCTTCTCGAGGGGGAGATGGAGGCGGGCGGCCTTCTCTTCCGCCTCTTCGACACCGCCGGAATGCGGCAAGGGGCGAGAGGCGTCGAGGAGGAGGGTGTGCGGCGCGCCCGGAAAAGGCAGGAGGAAGCGGACCTCTTGCTGGTCACGGTCGATCGTTCGGGGCTGCTCACGAACGGGGACCGCGAGCTTCTCGGGGCGACGGCGGAGAGGAAGAGGATTCTCGTTCTCACGAAAGGGGATCTTCCCGACCGGGCGGGGGAAGAGCGCGCCGAGATGGAAGGGGCGATCGTCGTTTCCGCTCTCAGGGGGGAGGGAATCGCCGCGCTCCGGGAGGAGATGCTCGGCCGGGCGGGGGAGGGGTCCGCGCGGGAGGCCGACGGGGACGCGGCCGTCGCGAGCGCGCGCCACATCGAGGCGCTTCGCGCGGCGGGCGAGGCGGTCGGCCGCGGGCGGAACGTCGTCGCGGAGGGAGAGCTCCTCGCGGAGGACCTTCGCGATGCGGTGGCGCGCCTCGCGGAGATTACCGGGGAGGGGGCCGGAGACGAGCTGCTCGACCGAATCTTCTCGCGCTTCTGCATCGGGAAGTAGAAGGGGGCTTCGCGCATGGCGGGGCCAGCGAGCGATCTCGCGGCGTCGAGGCCGCCGCGGTAGTTTCGGGCTTCAAGTTAAGTCCGAGAACCGCGGCGGTGAGAACGGCCGCGCAGCCCGGATCCTCGGGGAGGCCGCATCGTGAAGAGGCACGACATCATCGTCATCGGGGGCGGGCACGCGGGGTGCGAGGCGGCCCTCGCCGCCGCGCGGATGGGTTGTTCTGTCCTCCTCCTCACGCAGGACCGGAACGCGCTCGCGCGCATGTCGTGCAACCCGGCGATCGGCGGGCTCGCGAAGGGACAGCTCGTCCGGGAGATAGACGCGCTCGGCGGGGAGATGGGCCTCGCCATCGACGGGGCGGGGATCCACTTCCGCGTGCTGAACGGGAGCCGTGGTCCGGCGGTGCGGGCGCCGCGCGCGCAGGCGGACCGGGGCGCGTATTCCGCCTACATGCGGGAGGCGGTGGAGCGCCAGGGGGGCCTTGCCCTCGAAGAAGGGGAGGCGGCGGACATTCTCGTCGAGAACGGGCGCGCCGCGGGGGTAGTTGCCGCGTCGGGCGAGGCGTTCGGCGCGTGCGCGGTGATTCTCGCCGCAGGGACGTTCCTCTCCGCCTGCATGTATGTCGGCGAGCGCCGCATCTCCGGGGGGCGGCGCGGCGAGCCGGCCGCGGACCATCTCGCCGCCCGGATGCGGGCCCTCGGGTTCCGCACCGCGCGCCTCAAGACCGGGACGCCGGCGCGCCTTCGGGGCGCCACGATCCGCTACGAGCGAACGGCGGAACAGAGGCCGGACGATCCGCCCCTCCCGTTTTCCTTTAGGACCGAACGAATCGGCCGGCCGCAGATCTCGTGCTGGACCACGGAAACGAACGAGGAGACGCACCGCGTCGTCCTCTCCTATCTCCACCGTTCCCCCCTCTTCACCGGGAAGATCCGGGGGACCGGACCGCGCTACTGTCCCTCGATCGAGGACAAGGTCGTTCGCTTCTCGCATCATGCCTCGCATCGGGTTTTCCTCGAGGCGGAAGGGGGAACGGAGGATCTCGTCTATCCGAACGGCATCTCGACGAGCCTTCCCGAGGAGGCACAGCGCGAGATGCTTCGAACGATGCCGGGGCTCGAGGAGGCGGAGATGGTCTTCCCGGGCTACGCGGTCGAGTACGACTTCTTCCCGACCGACCAGATCCGGCGGTCGCTCGAAACGCGCCTCGTCGAGGGGCTCTTCTTCGCGGGGCAGGTGAACGGCACGTCCGGCTACGAGGAGGCGGCCGCGCAGGGGCTGGTCGCCGGAATCAACGCGGCGCGCGCCCTCGGGGGCTGCGGCCCGGTTCACTTCACGCGCGCGGAGGCGTACATCGGCGTTCTGATCGACGACCTCGTCACGCGCGAGCCGGAGGAGCCGTATCGGCTCTTCACGTCGCGCGCGGAGCACCGCCTCCTTCTCCGCCACGACACGGCCGACATCCGGCTCGCGCCGATCGGGGTCCGGCTCGGCCTCCTCCCGGAGCGGGTGCTCCGGCGGGCGGAGGAGAGGGACCG
>JBDRFQ010000391.1:0-2104 GCA_043818685.1 Candidatus Eiseniibacteriota bacterium | reverse complement strand
CCTCAAGGTCGTCCTCGACGCCGACCCCGAGTTCCACGCCTGCCTCCAGGCCGAGTTCCGCGTCCTCCGCAGCCTCCGTCACCCCCACCTCGTGGAGGTCCACGAGTTCGGCTTCCTCCACAAGCCGGCGCTGCCGTATCTCGTGATGGACTACGTCCCCGGCCAGGATCTTCTCCGGGCCACCGAGACCATGGAGGACATCGCCCGAGCCCGCGTCCTCTGCCACCTCGCAGGCGTCCTCCACCACCTGCACTCCCGGGGGTTCCTCCATCGCGACCTCAAGCCGGAGAACGTCCGCATCCACGAGAAGGACGGAACCCCGCGCCTCCTCGACCTCGGCCTGGCGCGACCCATCGGAGAGACCGAGGAGATCCACGCCGGGACCCTCGAGTACGTCGCCCCCGAGGTCCTCCTTCGCCACCCAGCTTCCATCGCTTCCGACCTCTACTCGCTCGGAGTCCTCCTCTACCGCGTCTTCTCGGGTCACTTCCCGATCGACGCCGCCGACGCGGACGCGCTCTCCGAGGAGATCGTCCGGACGCAGCCCCGGCCGCTCGGAACCGTCCGTCCCGACCTGCCAGCCGCTGTCGTGGAAAGGTGGACCGGCTCCTCCTGAAAGACCCCTCGGCTCGCTGCCCCTCCGCGGCTTTCGTCGCGGGCGCTCTGGCCGAGGGCTTCGGCCTCGGCGAGGAACTCTCGACGACCCCGACCCTCGCGCCCCGCCCCACGCCCCACGCGCGGCAGGATCTCCTGGAGGCCCTCCTTGACATCGCGTCGCGCGCGAACCTCTTCGGGGCGTGGGAAGACGCCCCCCCAGGAGGGGTTCCCGATCTCTTCGTCGTGCTCGAGGGAGAGCCTGAGCTGGGCAAGGGCCAGGCCATCAAGGAGCTCGCCCTCCGCATCCAGACCGAGGGCGTCCAGGTCCGCGAAGCCGAGGTCTTCGAGACCGCCGCTCCCCTCGAGCCGCTGAAGATGTGGTGGCCGAAGTTCCCCGTGCCCGACCTCGCAGGCATCGCCGAGGGGCCGAGCTCGATCCTCGAGGACCTCGACCTCGCCCTGGCGCGGACGCTCTGCGACTCCCTTCCCCACCTCACCCGCGGCCGGCCCCTCCTCCTCGTCCTGCGCGGGTTGGAGAACGCCTCGCCGATTCTCGTCTCCATCCTCCACAGTCTGGCTCGGTTCGTCGCCGAGAAGTCCCCCGGCGAGCGGCCGGCCGTCCTCCTCCTGGCCACCCTCGAACGGGAGGAAGGCAGCATCGAGGATGACCCCAGCGTCCGCAAGCTGCGCGATTCACCCATCGTCTCCTTCCGCCGCGTCAAGCCCCTCGACCTCGAAGGCTCCACCGGCTTCCTCACCGCGCTCTTCGACGGCAACCCCCTCCCCGAGCTCATCGCCGGCCTGCTCCACCAGGCCTCCGGCGGCCGTCCGGGCAACCTCGCCGACGCCGCTTGGCTCCTCGTGCGCGAAAAGACCCTCGTGCAGGAGCCCGACGGATGGCGTTTCGACCTCCCGCGCGCCGAGGAAGTCCTCTCCGGCGCCTCGGCCCGCCCCCTCCTGCTCCGCCGGCTCGAGACGCTCTCCCTGGGGGCGCGCGAGGTCTTCGAGCTGCTCGCCGTCGCCGCCCGACCGATCCCGCCCTCCCAGCTCGACGAGATCACCCGTCGGACCGATTGGTGGATCGGTCTCGAGGAGCTTCGAACCCGCGGCCTCGCACGCAGCGTCGGACGGTCCTTCGCCCTCACCGCCCCGCCCCTGGGCCGAGCCGCCGCCTTCGACCTCGACCCGGCATACCATCGGAACCTCCACCTCCGCTACTTGCGCCTCCTCGACTCACTGCCCCGCCAGGACAGCCTCCCCCACCTTGCCCACCGCGCTCGACACGCCCACCACGCGGCCCTGCCTCAGTCCCACGAGCTGTGCCGCCGGGCAGGCAACGCCCTGCGGGCGGGAGGCGACCTTCGCGTCGCCCGCCGCCTGCTGTCGTGGGCCCTCGAAGACGCCCCCGATCTCCCCACCGCCGAGAAGGCCCAACTCCTGAACGACCTCTGCGAGCTTTGCCTCAGCCCAGCCCGGAGCGTCAATCCCTCGTGCAAGCCGCTTCGCC
>JBDRFQ010000390.1:0-3762 GCA_043818685.1 Candidatus Eiseniibacteriota bacterium | reverse complement strand
TTGTTTTCTTTGTGGCCCTTCCGTGCCCCGCGGGCGGTCCGTTCGACAACGCGGTGCGGAGCGCCGGGGCGCCCCGCCGGATCGAGAAGAAAGGGCAGCGCCTCCGAGGGCTCGGCGATCTCCGATCCGTCGAGCCAATCGACCCCGTCCGACTCCCCGTCCGGCGTGTTGACCTTCACCCGGTTCGTCGAGGCGTCCGCGAAGTAGAGATACGTCGCCGAGAGGGCGGCGTCCCGGATCTCGCGCCCGTACCCGAGCCCGGTTCCGTCCCCGGCCGGTACGCCGAGAAACGAGCCCGCGGCGTCGTAGGCGCGCACGCTCCACACCTCGTTTGTGTCGGCGTAGGTCGTGTCGGCGCCGATCAGGGCGAGCGATTCGATCCGGCCGGACTCCGTGAAGGTCGTGTCGTACTGGCGGAACACCTTCTCGCGATAGCGGAGGCTCAGACCCGCCACGTAAACGCGGTCGTCCGGGTCTGCCGCGACGGCGGTGACCGTCACCGAGCGGACCGTTCGGTTCGACTTCGCCGAGTCCCGCCCCGGGAACCGGTAGAACGAGTCGATCGCGGCCCAAGCGGTGTCGCTCCACGCCCCGATGTGCGCTTCGGAGTAGAGATCGTAGAACCGAACAACGGGGAGATAAACGGTCCGGCTCACGATCGAATCGGGCGGCACCGGCATCTCCTCCGCGTGGAGGTCGATGATGAAGAGATGATCCTCCGCCCCCTCGTCGAGGTAGAGGGGACTCTCGAGACCGTCCAGCGTTCCCAGGGCGCGGGCGACGGGCGTCCCGTCCTCGTTCGCCCCCTTCCGCTTGTAGCGGGAGACGGTCGCGCTGTCCTCCGCGATGTAAAGCCACTGGTTCTCCGTGACGAGAATGTCCGTGACGTTTCCGACGTTCTCCCAGGATCCATAGACGAAGTACCCGGAAAACGGAATCGTCCCACCCGCCTCCTCCACGGGGAGGGGCATCTTGTGCCCGCACCCCGCGGCGAGGAGAAGAAGCGCGGTGATGGCGATCCCTCTCTTCATCAGAAGCTCACACCCAAAGAGATCCGGTCCACTCTTCCCAGGAGCTCGGACCGGGTGAACGCGTAGTCCACCTTCTCCGAGTAGCCCGCGAGGTCGATGCTGAGCCCCACGCCGCCGCTCCACTTCAGCTCGTCGGCGTTCAGGTTGTAGCCGGTCCGGAGCGCGAGGATCCTTCGGTAGAGGACCTCGGTGGCGACCTTGTAGGTCTCTGTGTTGTCCGGCGGGCGGCTCATCTCGAACGCGCCGATCTGACGGAGATCGGCGCTCTCCCAGATCATCCCGGCCAGCGCGGCGCGGAAGCTCGTGGGAGGGGCGAAGCTCCCGTACTCCCGCTCCTCGCCGAACGGGTCTCCTCCATATTCCAGGTAGCTCCCCGACGGCTTCCAGTTCGGGCCGAAGTTGAGAAGGGTGACGGAGAAGACCGCGTCGCGGGCCCCCAGCCGGTAAAAGGTCCCGAAGTCGGCGCACCAGGCGTTCACCACGGGCCCGCCCACGGCGGCCCCGTAGCTCTCCCGCACGTACTTGAGGCCGGCACCGATCGAGAGCTTGTCGGTGAAGTTGCGGGCCGCCCCGACGCCGATGAAGAGATCCGAGTAGGTGAACTCCCGACCCGTTCCGTACGGCTGGTACTCGGTCGTCTCCATCATCTCCGTCCGGAGGGTCCCCATGTGGATGCCGGCGGCGAATCCTCCGAGGTAGGGGAACGGCTGGACGTACGCGAAGTAGTCGTAGCCGATGTCGGCGATCCACTCGGTGTGCGAGACGTACGCCTCGCGGCGCGCGAGGTTCGTGATTCCCGCCGGGTTCCAGAAGAGCGCGCTCGGGTCGTCCGCGACCGCGGTGAACGCCTCGCCGAGGCCGACCGCCTTCGCCCCGACGCCGATCTTGAGGAAGCTCCCCGCGTTCGTCGCGACCCGGACCGCTCCGAGATCGGAGGCGGCGGGGGCCGTCCCGGCGGCGAGGAGAGCGGCGAGGAGAGCGGACGATGCGTGTTTCAGGCTCATCCTAGAACTCGGTGGAGACGCCCACGCGGAAGGAGCGGGGCGTGCTCCAGAACGAGGGATCGGCGTACCGGGAGACCTCGGTCTCCGAGAGGACGCGGTCGAGCGATCCCGCGCCCGGCGCGTACCCTTCGCCGGTCTGCGGGTCGATTCGCTTCGGGTATCGATGGTTGAACAGATTCCTCGCCTCGAGGAGGTAGTTCCACTTCATTCCGGCCACGCGGAACCCCTTGGAGAAGCGGAGGTCGAACGTCGTGTTGAAGGGCGCGTTCGCCGAGTAGCGCGTCCCCGTCTCCTGGTCGGTCGACGAGGTCGGGGTGTAGGCCCGTCCCGACTGCGCCCAGAGATAAACATGGAGCGACCAGTCGCGCGGGAGGGTCCACCCGCGGATCGTCGGGGGCTCCTGCTTCTCCCCCACCGACACGGTCAGGTCGGCGGTGATCTTGTGCGGCCGGTTCCAGTAGAGGTACTCCTCGTCCTTGCCGACCTGGGTGAACGCGCCGATCTCCTCCTGCAAGAGGTTGAACTGGTTCGGGTCCGAGGCCTTGCCCGTCGCGACCGTGTACGAGTAGGCGAGACGCCCCCAGAGATACTTGCTCCGGTTCTTCCGGAGGGTGACCTCGAAGCCCCGGGAACGGGCGAAATCCTCGTTGATGTAGACGAAGAAATCAGAGCGGCCGCGCCTCTCGAAACGGAGCGACTTCGGGTAGTCGTAGATGTCGTTGTAGAAGACCGAGAAGTCGACCGCGAGATCGTTCAGGATCTGGTGCCTCGCCCCGAGCTCGTACTTCACCTCGCGCTTCGGGTTGAGGTTGAGGTTTCCGATGAGCGGGAAGTCCTCGCTCGAAACCGAGGAGATCTTCGAGTAGACGTAGTAGTAGTTCGGCCGCTGGGAGAAGTGCCCGTAGTTGAGGAACAGGTGCGAGCGGTCCGTGATCGGGTGCGAAACCTGGAAGCGCGGGGCGAGCACCCCCTTCACGCGGTCGCCGCCGAAGAACGCGTGCGAGTCCCCCTCGTAGTCCCTGAGGAGCGCCTCGTTGTAGGAGTCCCGAGTCGTGTCGCGGAGCGCGTCCTCCGCCGCCTTCCCGGGGAACCAGTAGTCGTAGCGGACGCCGATGTTTCCGATGAAGCCCTCGTACTTGAACCGGTCCTGGAGGTACAGGGCGCCGGTGGTCGGGTAGACGTGCCAGAGGTCGTGGTTCCTCCCGAGGCCGTCCGGGTCCGCCACCCAGGGCTCCGAGATCGTCACGAACTGGATGTTCTCGTACGAGGCCTCGAATCCTCCCTTGAGCACGTTCGCCTCGCTCCTCCGATACTCGAGGTCGAAGTATCCCCCGTACGTCTCCACGTAGCGGCTGTGCCAGACGTCGTTGTCTCCCGTGTCGACGAAGAAGGGATCGTCGAGATTCGCGGGGAGGTCGTAATCGTCTGGCTCTTCATACGTGAACCACGGCCGCCCGTAGACGTTCTGGAAGAAGGCGCTGAATGTGCGCGAGAAGCGGAGCGTCGACCGCGTCTTCCGGTTCCAGAGGTGCCGCCAGTCGAGGGTGATCGTGTTGTTGTCGTCGGTCATGGTGTAGTCGTGGTCTTTCCGGCGGCTCCATTCCCAGTTGTACGAGGAGGTCGCCTCCCCGGGGTCGATTGCCCGGACCAGCGGGGATCGGAAGAAGCCGTGGTCGATCTCGAGCTTCTTCTGGAACGAGAGGAAGAGCTTGTTCTTCCCGTTCGGC
>JBDRFQ010000389.1:0-10586 GCA_043818685.1 Candidatus Eiseniibacteriota bacterium | reverse complement strand
GGATCACCCGGTTCCGGCGGAGCGGGGCGCTCGATCTCGGAGAGCTCCCCGCGGGGGCGTACGAGCTCCGCGTTTCCGTGGAGAGCCCTTCCCGCGGTCTCGCCGCCCTGGCGGAGAGGCGATTTCACGTCGTTTGGAGGGGAGGGGACGCGGCCGGGCGAGCGATCGCGGCCCGGCGGGGAGAGACGTGGACCTACGGGGAGAGAAATGACGAGGAGGACGTGGTCGAAGAGATGCGCGCGCTCCTCACGCAGGGGGAACTCGAGCGTCTCAAGGAGATGGGACCGAGGGAGAGACGAATCTGGATCGAGGAGTACTGGGCCGGGAGGGACCCGACTCCCGGCACTCCCGTGAACGAGCGGCGCGAGGAGCATTACCATCGAATCCGCGTCGCAAACACCCGGTACGGGGCGCTTCTTCTCAAGGGATTGGAGACGGATCGCGGCCGGATCTACATCCGTTACGGCGAGCCGGACGAGATCCGGATCGGGTTCGCCGATCAGTCGTTCGTCAGGGGCTCTTCGGCGAGGCCCGGATCGGAGGGCCAGATCGGCGAGATCGGTCGGTTACGCGGCGGGTACAACGTCGAAGAGAAGGAGTACGAGGTCTGGACCTACAACGAGAGAGGCCGGATCCTCGGAGATCGCGGGAAGCTGAGCGGCGGGCTCGGGATGCGTTTCGTCTTCGCGGACCTGGAGGGGTATGGGAACTACCGGCTCGTGGAGAGCTCCGAACAGGGGGAGTACTGACAAAACGGTTGACAAGACCCCGGGACCCGTCTAGAGTGTAAGTCCATAATTTGAGCGAGGTTGTCAACCGGAACGGGAATCGGCCCGTGCCGGTTCCCTCTCGAGTCACGCATCGAGAAGAGATCAAGGACCGGAAATCGGAGGAGAGCTTCGATGGCATCGATCGGCGGGAAGAATGGTATTCAGGCTCTGATGATAGGGGCCTTTCTGGGCATGCTCCTCCTCGCGGCGCCGCTCGGCGCGCAGGAGGGGATGGAAGCGGCCGGGGACACGGGCGCCGGGATGATGGAAGACACCGCCGCCTTCATGGAAGAGACTCCCGCGGCGGAGGAGAGCCTTGCCGGTGGGGCGGGCTTCGCCGACGTCGAGGAGGACTCCGGCTTCTTCGCGCGGCTCGCGAAGAGCGGGCTCGTGCAGCTGTTCGATCAGGGCGGCAACTTCATGTGGCCCTTGCTCGCCTGCTCGATCATCGGTCTGGCGGTTCTCATCGAGCGGCTCGTCACCCTGTTCCGGGCCAAGGTGAACGTCCGCAAGCTGATCGGCCGGGTCGTGGAGGCGCTCAACAAGGATGGCGTCGATGGGGCCATGAGGGTGTGTCAGGAGACGCGCGGGCCGATCGCTGCGATCCTCCACGCCGGGCTCCTCAAGGCTCGCTATGGGCGCATGGAGATCGAGAAGGCGATCGAGACCGCCGGCGCCATCGAGATGAGCTTCCTCGAGCGAGGCCTCATCGTTCTTTCCTCGATCGTGACGATCGCGCCCCTGATCGGCTTCCTCGGGACCGTGTCCGGAATGATCCGGGCGTTCAACGACATCGCCGCTGCCGAGCAGGTGAACGCGAAGATCGTCGCGAGCGGTATCTCCGAGGCGCTAATCACCACGGCCACCGGACTCATCATCGCGATTCCGTGCCAGGCGGCGTACAACTTCTTTGTCGCGCAGATCGATCGGTTCGTCATCGAGATGGAAGAGGCCGCTTCTGAGATGATCGAGAGCCTGGTCGCTTTGGAAGGCAAGTAAGAATGAAACTCCGGAAGAAATCGAAGGGCGACCCGGAGATCCCGAACGCGTCGATGTCCGACGTTGCCTTCCTTCTCCTGATCTTCTTCCTCGTCACGACGATCTTCAACGTGGAGAAAGGGCTCGACATCGTTCTCCCGAACCTCGGCACGAGCCCGAAGCGGATCGCCAAGAAGAACCTCTGCGAGATCAAGATCGCGGCGTCGGGACGGGTGACGGTGGACGGGGAGGACGTGCAGGTGCCGAACCTCGAGAGGGTCATTCGAAGACGTCTGATCGAGAACGACAAGACGATCTGCGTGATCGAGACGAACCCGCGCGCGTACTACGGGATCATGGTCGACGTGCTCGACGAGCTGAAGCTCGCGGAGGCGACCAAGATCACGCTCCGCACGGCCGGAGGTGGATAGGCGATGGCGAGGAAGGAGAAGTTCAAGAGAGGCGCCAAGGGGTTTTCGAAGGTTCCGACCTCGTCCATGGCGGACATCGCGTTCCTTCTTCTCGTCTTCTTCATGACGACGACGATCTTCCGGATGGAGGACGGGCTTCCCGTCGAGCTGCCCAAGGCGGCGGCGACGAAGCAGTTCCCCCGCGAGAAGCTCGCCCACATCTGGGTCGATTCGAAGGGCCAGATCTCGATCAACGACAAGCTGGTGGACGTGAGGTCCATTCAGCCCCTCATCCTCAAGAAACTCCAGCTCAATCCGGCGCTCGTCGTGGCGTTCAACACGGACAAGAGGATCTCCTACAGCATCATGTCCGACATCATGGAGGAGCTGAAGCAGGTGAACGCCACCAAGGTGTCCTTCAACGCCGACTACGAGCCGAGGAGGTAGGCGATGGCGCGCCTTGTCGCCACGGAAAACGTCAAGTTCAAGCTCGGCTTCCGGAAGTACTTCGATCTCGCGCTGATCGCCGCCGCGCTCCTTCACATGATCGGTTTTGTCTGGACCCCGGAGGTGAAGGTCGAGGCGTATGTTCCCGAGCAGGAGGAGGAAATCGTCGTCCTCGAGGTCCCCGAGGAGGTGGAGGTCCCGCTCCCGCCCGTCGAGGCGATCCGCCCGTCGATCCCGCTCGCCGCCGAGTTCACCGAGGTCCTGGCGTCCGACGAAGCGGATCCGGAGGAGACGATTCAGGACACCGACGTGGACGTTGAGAACCCGACGGCCGCGCGGCTGAACTACATCGATCCGGGCACGGGGGGCGGGGGCGACGCGGAGTTCCTCACGTACAGCGACCCGCCCATGGAGAAGCGGATCTTCCGCCCGGACTATCCCGCCCTCGCGCGCCAGGCGGGGATCGAGGGGACGGTCGTCGCGAAGGTCTACATCGACGAGAAGGGGAAGGTGATCCGCGTCGAGATCGTTCAGTCCCCCGCGGAGATCTTCAACGAGCCTGTGAAGCAGGCGTTGTACAAGAGCGAGTTCTATCCGGCCAAGCAGCGGGACATCGCGGTGAAGAGCCGGATCCTCGTTCCGTTCGAGTTCTATCTGCGGGCCGGCCAGCGCTGATCCGGGCCCGCGCCGGTCGCGGCGAGCGCCGGCCGGATCCCGCGGGGTTCCGTCCGGTGATGAACGGAAAGAACGGCGATCGGATCGAACGGCCCCCCGGGGAGAGCCTCTGGACGGACGTCCGGACCCTCTGGTTCTCCCCGGCGGGTCTTTTTCGTTCTCTCGCGGAGAGACCGCGCTCGCGAGGCGCTCTCGTTCTCCTTCTCGCCGTTGTCTTGCTCTCGACCGTGCTGACCCTCCAGGTTCTCCTCGACACGATGGAGGAGCGGGGGGCGGAGGAGATCCGCGCGCGCGGCGGAGGCGCCGAATCCCTCGACCTTCTTCGCCATCCCGCGGTTCGGGCAGGCCTCGTGCTGATGGCTCCGATCGCGCTCCTCGCCTTTCTCATCGCCTCCGCGGGCGCGGCCTTCCTCCTTCTCTCGGTCACGGGGGGGGCGGAGGTCGACGAGACGTTCGCGCGGCTCTTTCGGGTCGCCACATGGGCGAAGCTGGTCGAGATCCCCCGCATGCTCCTCTGGGTGCCGATCGTGCTCGCGAAGGGGAGCGCCGAGGTCTCGTTCGGCCCGGCCGCGTTCTTCTCGCGCGATCCTGAGTCGCCCCTCCTCGCGGTTCTCACCTCGCTCGACCTCTTCTCGGTCTGGTTCCTCGCTCTCTACATCCTCGGCGCCCGCATCGTGCTCCGCGTCTCGGGACGGAGGGCGGCCGCCGCCGTTCTCGTTCCGTGGGCGCTCTGGCAGGTCATCAAGGTCGCCGCTTCCTCCGTGTAAGCACGCCTCCGCCGGGGCGCGTCTTGGTGAGGGGAGGGGAGAGGCGCCGGGGGGCGCGCCTTTCCGGCCTGGACGGGGGGAACAGAAGCTCCTACTCTCTCGTAGGAACGGAGGAATGAACCGATCGGCGGGAGCCTCATCCGCCCGATGGAGGGGCGGCGGGACGGGCCGCCGGAACGCATAAAAAGAGGCGCGACCCCGATACTCAAGGAGTGACTCATGAAGCTCGGAGCCGGCATTTTCATCGTGGTGTTCGTTTTCGGGTTCGCGGGGTTTTCGCCGTGCGCCTCGGCGGTCCCCTCAGTCGCGGAGCGCGCCGTCGACGACATACGGGAGGGGATTCCCTTCGGCATCGAACGATGCGTCGGGGTCGCCCTCGCGCTGAACCCCTCGCTCCGCTCGAGCCGGGAGAGCACCCGAGCGACGGAGAGGGCGGTCCTCGAGGCGTACTCCACGTTCCTCCCTCGGGTGGACGCCGGGTACGACGGGTCGCGGACGAAGATCGGCTACTCGGAGTACCAGCTCGCCGGCACGAGGGAGTTCGACAACCACTCGCTCGGCCTGTACCTGAACCAGACTCTCTTCTCCTTCTCCGGTGTCAAGTCGATCCAGCGGGCGCGAAACAGCCGGGAAGCCGGGCGCGCGGGATTCGAGGCGGATCGCCAGGCGCTCGCCTACGAGGTCCGCTTGGCCTGCCACGGACTCTTGAAGACCATCGATCTCCTCGAGGTCGCGCGCGAGAACCTGCTCGTGGGAGAGGAGCAGCTCAAGCTCGCCGAGAAAAGGAAGGAGGTGGGGGCGGGCGTCACGGCCGATGTTCTCAAAGCGAAGGCGCAGGTCGAATCGGATCTCCTTCAGGTGATCACCGCCGAGAAGAACCTCGCCGTGGCCCGGGCCACCCTGCTCGCTTACCTCGGGCTCGACGTGACCCTCCCGATCGAGATCGAGCTTCCCGAGGAGGGGCGCACCGACGTCCCGCCGTTCGACGAGAGCATGAAGACCGCGATGGAGAACCGGCCGGACCTTATCGAGCTGGAGTACTCGCTCAGAGCGAGCGAGGACGGGGTGGGGGCCGCGTGGGGCGATTACATCCCTTCGCTCGGGGGGAGCTTCTCCTACGGCTGGCGGGACACGGCTCTCAGCGGGGACATTTTCGACGAGACGCGGAACACGTGGACCGCCCGGATCAGCCTGGACGTCCCCCTCTTCAACGTGGGGACCGCCTCGCGCATCCGCCAGCAGCGCGCGCAGGCCGCTTCGGCGCGGTACGGGCTGGAGGCGACGCGTAAAGGGGCGGAGCTCGAAATCCAGGAGTCGATCCTCTCGATCGAGGAGGGCCTGAAGAAAGAGGAGGTCGCCGCGCGGACCGTCGCCGCCGCCGAGGAGGACCTCCGCGTCTCGCGGGGGAAGTACGAGCACGGTCTCGTTCCGATCCTCGATCTGATCGTGGCGCAGGCCTCCCTCCGCGAGGCGCGCGCCGCCCAGGTTGAGGCCTACTACGATCATCTGTCCGCCCGCGCGGCGTGGGAGAGAGCGGTGGGAGCGGTTCGCTGACATGCCGGAGACGAACGGGTACCTGATCGAAACGCTGGACCTCTCGAAGACCTACCGGCTGGGGAGGCTCGAGGTCCCCGCCCTGAGAGAGGTCACCTTCCGCGTCGAGCGGAACGAGTACATCGCGATCATGGGCCCCTCCGGGTCGGGAAAGTCCACCCTGATGAACCTGCTCGGCTGCCTCGACACCCCGACGAGCGGCGAGTATCGGCTGGAGGGGACGCGGGTCTCCGGTCTGTCGAGCGAGGAGCTCGCGGCGATCCGTAACCGCAAGATCGGGTTCGTCTTTCAGACCTTCACCCTCCTTCCCCGCGCGGACGCCTTCCAGAACGTGGAGCTTCCTCTTGTCTACGCCGGGATTCCCAAGGCGGAGCGGCGGGCGAGGACCGACGAGGCGATCCGAGCGGTCGGTCTCCTCGACCGGGCGCATCACCGCCCAAGCGAGCTCTCCGGCGGGGAGAGACAGCGGATCGCGATCGCGCGGGCGCTGGTGAACCGCCCGTCGCTCATCCTCGCCGACGAGCCGACCGGAAACCTCGACAGCGCGACCGGCGAGGAGATCCTCACGATCTTCGACTCAATCCGCGAGGCGGGGAACACGATCCTGCTCGTCACGCACGAGGAGTACATCGCGCGCCGCACGCTTCGGATCATCCGTCTCCTCGACGGGAAGATCGCCGAGGACCGCTCCCTTTGACCGGGATCCCAAGCCCGGGTCACACTCGATGCGCTTGCCCTCCGGAGCGCCCTCCGGCATGATCGGGCGGGGCGGGGCGCCGCTCCTTCCGACGGAGGAACGACCGATGGGCGAAAAGGACCTCTTGGAGCTCGTCCGCGAGCGTGTCCGGGAGATCGCCGGCTCGGCGGACCGGCGCTACGAGCGCCTGGAAGTGATCGCCCATCCGCGGGGGGGAGGGGTCGCCCTCGAGGGGTACGCGACCTCCGAGTCGCTCGTGTGGAGCCTCCGAAGCCTCCTCGACCGGGAGGGAATCCGCGCGGACGATCGGGCGATCGAGCTCCTCGACCGCGCCTCACCGACTCGGAGGCTCGTCGCTGTCTCCGCGGTCGTCCACCTTCGCGACGAGCCGGACCCGCGTTCCGCCCTCCTCACGCAGTGCGTGCTGGGGGAGGAGATGGACGGCCTCGTGGAGAAGGGGAAGTGGGTTCTCGTCCGCACCGGGGACGGCTACCTCGGGTGGTGCAGTCGGCGCGGGGTGGCCGCTCCGGGCGATGAGTACGAGAGGCTCCGCGCGGAGAGGCGCCACTTCCGGGTGATCGCGCGCGAGACGCTTCTCCTCGGGGCGCCGAGTGGAGACGCCTTCCCGGTGCGCGAGGCGGCTTTCGATTCACATCTCATTGGTCGGACGAGAAAGGGCTCGTGGATCGAGGTGTTGTTCGCCGACGGCGCCGTCGGGTGGGTTCGGGAGGAAGCGGTCCGCCCCGACGAGGAGATCCCGCGGAGGCCGTCTCCTGAGACGGTGCTCGAAACGGCGAAGAGGATGATCGGGGTCCCCTATCTCTGGGGAGGGACCTCGCCGAAGGGGTTCGACTGCTCGGGGCTCGTGCACCGCGTGTTCGGCCACCATGGGGTGAGCCTTCCGCGGGACGCCGACCGGATGAAGGCGGCCCTCGAGCCGACCTGGGTCGGGAAGGAGGCGGCCCCGGGTGACCTCCTCTTCTTCGGGGCGGAGCGCCTGGAGCACGTGGCGATCTCGCTGGGGGGGAGCGAGATCATTCACGCATCCGGCTGGGTCCGCATGGAGTCGCTCGACCCCGCTTCTACAGTCTACAGGGAAGATCTGGAGGCCGTGTGGATCGGCGCCGGAAGGGTCCCCGGCCTCGCAGGGAGGGAGGCGAGGCGGTAGCTTGGATCGCGTGTGCGCGCCCTCCCCGAGGGGACGGTTCGGGGCCGGGCGACGGGGTAGGTCCGGGCGGATCTCCCGGCGGGAAAGGGAACGATGGGGACGTTGCTACGGCTCCTTCTCTACCTCCTGCTCTTCTGGTGGGGGGCGCGCCTGGCGGCCTTCCTTTTCCGGAGAGCGTCCGGGGGCGGGGGGAAACGGGAACCGCGGCCTCCCTCCGGCCTCGACGGCGAGGAGATCGAGGACGCGGAGTGGGAGGAGATCGAGAAATAGGGGGAATTCCGGTTGACGAGGGCGCGGCGCCGAGACTATAGTGGGGGCCCGAATCGGGGGAACGAAATGGCCAGAAGAAGGAACGCCTGCGGCTTCATGATGCTCGACCTCGCGGTCGTCGCGATACTTCTCCTCCTCGTCGTGCTCATCCAGATCGCCATCTACTACCGGGACGCCGAGATCCGAGAGGTGGATCTCTCTCACAAGCGGATGAAGTGGATTGCCAAGGCAGAGGAGCTCTACTTCTCCCAGAATGCCCGCTACACCGACCGCTTTCGGGATCTCGCATCGTACGTGCGGGACGTGGAGACCTTCGTCTGCCCGGTCACGGGAGAGCTCTTCACGCTCTGGATCGACGATCTGGGCAGGTACATGCTGGAGAGCCCCGCCGGTCACGGGACGATGCTCTCCGGGGAGCCCGACTGGGAGTAGCCCCGGAGTCTTCCTTGGCTATTTCTTTCCTTTCCAGTGCTTTAGCTCAATTTCTCTGAGAATTTGGTCGATCTGTTCCCGCGCCTTCGTTTCCGCGCTGGGCTCGAAGAGGACCTTCTGAATCCGCCCGTGCGGGTCCTTCTTGGCGTAGCGGATCGCCTTGAGGACCTCCAGCGGCGCGAGGATGTCGCGGGAGACGCGAACCTCGATCGGATCCCCGTCGACGTTCTGGCCCGGGCTGTTGAAGGGGGACATGCCGAGGGCCCACCCGTGGGCGAGCATCCCGCAGAGCGCGATTCGCAGGCGGTTCCAGCCCTCCTCGGTCGAGAGATCGAGGTTCCCCTTGAGCCTCTGGAGAAGCCCGTCCACGACCGGGGCCATCCGGTCCACGATCTCCGGCTCGAGGCGCAGCTTGGCCAGATTGACGAACATCTGGTGGATGATGTCGTTGGTCACCGTCATGTGTTGTCTCCTTCGCGCGAGGCGTTCAAGCCTATCATCGGACGAAAGGGCTCCCCGGTTGATGCCTTTTCTGTTGACCTGATTTCCGCATCCTGCCTACAGTTAGGCCCGTGGCCGGGCCCGCCCGGCTCCGAGAAGGAGAGGTGTCTCGCCCGAATGGCGTTTACGAGGAATCCGGCCTTGCGGTTCGCGCTGATTGCGACCTTCGTTTTCACCCTCGCGGGGGGGCGCGCCGAAGCGAAGCCCCCGTCGTCGTATCTCACGAACGTCGAGCTCATGCAGCTCGTCGCGCGGGGGGCGATCAGGGAGGGACTCCTGGAGTTCGGTTACTCCGAGGACGGGCCCCTCCGCATCGAGGGAGGCGAGCCGACCGAGGTCGACTGGATCGTCGAGAACGAGATCGTGTCGGCTCTCTCGGCCGCCGGGATCGGGGTGCGCGTCGGCGTGCTCCGCAGGCCCGTCGCCGCGGGCAAGCCGCAGACACAAGCGAAGAGAGTGGACCTGTCGTTCCCCGTGGACGTAGCCCCCGTGTTTCTCGAGGGGGAGGGGGTCGCGTACCCGGGCGAAGCATGCGAGAAGGGCCTCGAGGGGGAGGTCACCATCGCGCTGATCGTGAACGAGGCGGGCTCCGTTGCGAATGTGATCGTCGAGGAGAGCACGGGAGAGCCTTTCGAGAGCGCGGTGAGCCGCGCGGTCGAGGCCTATCGATTCAAACCGGGCGAGCGCGACGGCAAGGCCGCGCCTTCGAAGTCGCTGCTCCGGTTCCGTTTCCCGGCTCTCGAGGAGGGTTGCGAGAGCGCGCGTGTCGAGGGGGTGCCTCCTTCTTCGGGCACGGAACCGAAGGGGGAGAGCCCTGCCCCGGCCGCCGCGGTGGGGACCTCTTCCGGACCGGAGGTGCCCTCGGGGGCGCCCGTGCTCAGGTTCCAGGTGTCGGAGGCGGAGCTGCGCTATCCGGACGTGGGGCGGCGCTTTTGGTTCGGGCCGAAGAGGGTGGAGCGTTTCGCGCGAATCCGGGTCGATCTCCGGCTCCAGAGGGGGAGCGACGTGATCTGGTCCGAATCCGCCGAGCACTACGTCTCCGACCGCGTGCCGCACGGCGCGCTCCGCTATCTCGAGAACGACCAGTATACCTTCGCGAAACCGGTTGCCGCTCCGGGAGGGGCGGCTCGGATCGTCGAGCCCCTGGCGGTCGCCGGCGTCATCGGCGGCCTCGTGCTGCTCTTCTACGCGAACCAGACAGGCAACTGATCGTCCCCTCGATCGGAGAGGTTCGGCCGTGGCGCGTGCGCTGCTTCTTCCGGTCCTAGTCTCCGCGCTTCTCTGCTGCGCGTGCGGCGCGGGCGAGCTGCTCCCCGAGGGCTCGCCGGACGAGCGCTTTGCGCGCGTCGACGGCACCCTTGCCCGCGGGAAGGAAACGAGAGCCCTCGAGGCGTACCGCGCACTCGCCCGGATCTACACGGGGACCGACTGGGAGGAGCGGGCGCGCATCGGGATCGCGCGATCGTACCGTGCGATGAAGGACTACCCGGCCGCGATTCAGGAGTACGAGACGTTCGCCCGCCGGTACCCGCGCTCCGAATGGGTGGACGACGCGGCGTTCGAGGCCGGGCTCTGCTACGCGGATCAGAGAAAGAGGCCCCAGCTCGACCAGCAGATGAACCTCCAGGCGCTTGACCGCTTCAACGACTTCCTCGCCGAGCACCCGGAAAGCGATCTCGTTCCCCGCGCCCGGGAGGAGGTCCGTACGGCAAGGGATCACCTCGCCCGGAAGGCGCTCGAGAACGGAGTGACCTACGCGAAGCTTCGCCGGTACGGCGCGGCCCGCTTCTACTTCCGGATCGTCGTCGACGACTACCCGGAAACGGAGGCGGTTCCGGAGGCGCTCTACCAGATCGGCAGGACCTACGAACGCGAGAAGGCCCCGGAACGTGCCGCCGAGGTGTGCGAAGAGCTGCG
>JBDRFQ010000388.1:0-18360 GCA_043818685.1 Candidatus Eiseniibacteriota bacterium | reverse complement strand
CGGCCAGATCGAGCCAGCCGTCCCCGTCGAGGTCTCCGAAGTCGATCTGGAGCGTGTTCCACGTGTCGCTCGATTCCCAGCCCGGCATCGAGTCGAGCCCGCTTCCGTTGCTCAGGTAGATCCGGTTCGGGCCGAACTCGTTTCCGCAGGCGAGGTCGAGGTCGCCGTCGTTGTCCACATCCCCCCAAGCGACGTCGAGCGTGTAGTCGACCGGCCCGGTCCGCCAGGCGGCGCTCTCCGTGATGACGCCTCCGTCGTTCCGGTACACCTTGCTCTTCTGAGGCACCCCGGTGTAGCTCTCGCCGCACGCGACGGCGAGATCGAGATCGCCGTCGCCGTCCATGTCCCCCCAGGCGAGATCGAACGAGTTGTCGAGGTCGCCCGAGATCCACACCGGGCTCGAGGAGAGGCCGAACCCGAGGTTCTCGTAGATCTTGTCCCTCTGCGGGGTCCCCGGATCTCCGAGAACGGCAACCGCGAGGTCGAGATCGCCGTCGGAGTCGTAGTCGCCGAGATCGATGTGGCAGTTGTAGCCGATGTCGTCGGTCCGCCAGGAAGACTCGAGCTCGAGCACACCTCCCCGGTTGAAGTAGACGCGAATCGGCTGGCGAGCCATGTCGTTCCCGTTCGCCGTGACGAGATCGAGGAAGCCGTCCCCGTCGAGGTCGATCAGAGCCCCGCCGGTCGAGTAGTCGACGTCCTCGGACTTCCAGATGGGCGGGGTGAGGAGGGGGACGACCGCGCTTGCCGCCGTCGTCAAGACGAAGAGAGCGAGGACCCCCGCGCCGAGAAGGAGAGGGAGGGAGGCGCTGCAACCGCGATGCGTGCCGTACATGTGTTCACCTCGGCTTTCGTGTCAGGGGGAGCGGGTGTTGCCGGATCCGCGAGCCGCGGATCGTCCCGGTGCCGGAGGTCGGACTCGAACCGACACGAGGTCGCCCTCGGGGGATTTTGAGTCCCCTGCGTCTACCAGTTTCACCACTCCGGCCGGATCTCTTTACTATTCTACCGGAAGGCCGGGCCGCCCGTCAATGCGAGCGCCCGCGCGCCCACCGGCGGGACGGGCCTCCGGAATCCCCCGAAGCGGGGCCTTTCCGGTTGACGCACCGGGCGGTTCGAGGATACATTCTTCTTCGTGATTGTGCCCCGCGGCAAGCGTTTGTGGGGCTGTAGCTCAGCTGGGAGAGCACTTGACTGGCAGTCAAGAGGCCACGGGTTCGAGCCCCGTCAGCTCCACTCTCCGTCTAGCGAAGCTCCGGAGTCTCCACCCAGTCGAACTTCCACGTGTGGCGCTGCACCGGATCCCCGTCCCTGCCGATCTCCAGGACCACCGAAGAGAGGGGGGGTTCCGCCCGGATGGGAAACGTGACGTCGGCCACGCTTCGCCACGTCGCCTTCCTGTCCACGAACGACTCCCTCTCGAACTCCGGCACGCCCTGAGGCTCGACCAGGATCGGATCGAGGAGGCGCCCTTCGTTTGTGCGGAGCTGGAAGCGCCAGCGGGCCAGATCGACCTCGCCGGCCTTCTCGCCCCAAACGGCCACTCGGAAGCTGATTCCCTCCTCGATGTATCGACGGTTCATGGCGTACAGAGCTTCGTTCGCCCCCGCCTTCGCGCCGACGCGCTTCTCGAGATAGGCGAGATCGTAGAGCATCGCCGCGGTCGTCCCCGAGGTCTCGAGCAGAGTCCGCCCGGTGTAGGGACGAACGAAGAGCGCCTCCACCTCCGACTCCGGGAGATCCCTGTAGGCGGGCGCGACGATGCCGTTCAGGCTCGGGGTGACCGGCTCGAGGAAAAGGGCAGGAGGAGAACAGGCGGACCAGACAGCGGCAAGAAGGACCAGGAGCGAAACGCGGCGGAACATCGGCGCTCGATCCTCCACGCACACGAACGTTGTTCCCGGCTGCCCCGGCGTTCGCCGAACGGGCGAGGGCGCCGCGCGCCGGGCTTGGGGCGATCAACCAGCCAAGCGCACCGTACCAACCGCCGAGGAGCACGTCAAGGACGATGCAGGACGCGACGCGCTTTCGCAAGACGGAGAGCATCCCACGTTGACAAAGCGCCCGCTATGAATTAAAATTGTTTATGACAACGGCTTAAGGTAGCCGGGCGGAACCCTCCCTCGGGCCGGGCGAAAAGACCCGGTCCCTAAGTTCCGTTCCCGTCATGACCTTCTCTCTGGTCTCCCGATGGCTCCCCGCCGGCGGCGCGGGTGAACTCACCCAGCCCGCACCAGAAGAGAGGAGGCGCCTCCCCCGCGAGGGGGCGCTCCCGGACGGAGCGGTGTCCCGATGAATCGATTCAGCAAAAAGAGGTTAGCGCGAACGCCTCAGGCATATTCTAGGCGAGGGGCGGCAGCGACGACCGGGCCGGCGAGCGCTGGCACTCGGCTTGCACCCAACACCCAGCGGAAAACCGAGGGAGCGGGAAAGGCTCCCTGCTCTACACGTGATTTGCTGGGTCGTGGGCTGATCTCAATTGACTTGGATGCGAGTTACACGTTTACCCGGGCACACGGTACGAGTGGGGAGCCCTTCCCGTTCCGGCTGGGGCCCCGCGATTCCGGTCTCCGATCCCCGGGTCCCTCGATCGGGAGGGGATGGCGGTGACGATGCAGCCGAAGAGGCCGAAATTGCGTGCTCCCCGGCTCGGCGTGCTCCTTCTCCTTCTCCTGACCGTGGCGCCCGCTCTTGCCGAGGAGAGGCTCGTTCTCTTCGGCGAGTCGGGGGCCCAGTGGCGCCAAGCCTCCGAGACGATCGTCCGATCGGGAGGGCGGATCCTGCAGGCCTTCCCGCCCGGAGGCGCGCTGGTCGAGGGACAGGGGACGGTGTGGGCGGCCCTCCGGGAAGAGGAGCCCTTGTGGCGGACCTACGGGGAGGAGGTGGCGGCGGACCTGGTCGCGTCGCTCGCACGGGAGGCCCGTTTCGCCGCTCTCGCCTGGAACCGCCGGATCGCCGCGCCGTCCCCTCGCGCCGTGAGCGCCCTGTCCCCCTCGGACGACGCGGCAGAGGGGCCCCGCGGGGAGCCGGGTCCGGGGAAGGCGCCGCCAGGGGCGGGCTTCTTCGACACGAGCGAGTTCATGCTCGGGTCGGTCGCGATCGGCGTGCTTCTCCCCGAGAGCAACGGGAGCATCGATCCCTCCACGGAGAACTGGACCGCCGCCGAGATCGACTCCGTCGTCGCGGGCGTCCAGGACGGCCTCGCGTGGTGGACCCAGCACGCGCCCGGCCTGAACCTCTCCTTCGTTTTCGAGTTCACCGATCCGGTCTCTTGTCCCTATGAACCGATCGCCCGGCCGGCCTTCCAGGCGAGGCAGGAATCGATCTGGGTCCGCGCGGTCCTCGACACGCTCGGATACGAGAGCGGGGACACCTGGTTCCGCGCGCGCTCCTATCTGAACGATCTTCGCGATTCCCTCGGGACCGATTGGGCGGTCGCCGTCTTCGTCGCGGATTCGAAGAACGACGCGGACGGCAAGTTCTCGAACTACTACTACGGGTTCTCCTACTACGGCGGCCCCTACCTCGTGATGACCTACGACAACGGACCGCACGGGATCCGGAACATGGATGCGGTCGCCGCTCACGAGTTCGCGCACAGCTTCTACGCGCTGGACGAGTACTACTCGGCGCACAAGCCGTGCTACCTGAGGGCCGGATACGAAAACGTGGCGAACGAGAACAGCGACTACGGCACGTGCCTCCTCGATGAGGCCTGCATCATGAGGGCGGACCTCGAGGGCGCTTTCGATTCGAACCTCGCCTGTTACTACACGCTCGGGCAGGTGGGTCTCCGGGACGACGACGCGGACTCGATCGCGAACGTCCTCGACACGTACCCCGCCACGACGCTCGATTCGGTGCCCGACACGACAAGCGACACGACGCCGACGATCACCGGTTCGACCCGAGACAACCCGCTGCCGAACCGGAACACGATCGGAGAGGGAAACGACATCACCCTCAACACGATCGTCCGGGTCGAGTACCGGATCGACGGCGGAAGCTGGATCGAAGCGGAAGCGGAGGACGGGGCTTTCGATTCCGACGCCGAGGATTTCCTCTTCACGACGGAAGCGCTCTCCGAAACCGTTCACGTCGTGGAGGCGCGCGCGGTGACCTCGACGGGGAACAGCGACACGCTCTATGCGACCGACACGTTTGTCGTCATCGATAACATCCCGCCGGCTCCGGTCCTCGCGCTCGAGGCAGCCTCCTTCGATTCTTCGAACGTCCTCGCGTGGGTCAATCCCCCCGATCCGGACCTGGCGTTCGTGATGATCCGGTACACGACCTCCGGCTTCCCGGCCGACACGACCGAAGGGAGCCTTCTCGAGCGGCGGCCCGCCGCGCCCTCGGAAGCGGACACGACGGCGCACGATGGCCTCTTCCCGGACACGACGTACTTCTACTCGTTCTTCTCGCTCGACGCGAAGCCGAACCCGTCGTCCCCGGAAACGATCGCCGCGACCCCGCTCTTCCCCGGCCCGCCGGCCGCCCTCTACGCGCCGGCGGAGGGGGAGCTGCACGTCGTACTCGCGCCGGCCCTCGCCTGGTCTTCGATCCATCTCCCCGACCCGGCGGACACGCTCGTCGCTTATCAGGTGCAGATCGCGAGGGATTCCCTGTTCGCCGACAAGGTGGTCGACCAGGAAGCCACGACAGGTTCCCCCGCCGACACGGTCTGGGTGTCCGATTCGCTCGCGGCCGGGACCCCCTACTGGTGGCGCGTGAGGGGGAAGGACCTCTTGAGCGGCACCTATGGCCTCTGGAGCGCCGGGTGTCGTTTCGCGACCGAGCTTCCCGTCGAGGAGATCGCGTTCCTCGACTCGTCGCTCTCGAAATTCACGAACTTCATGGACGGGGACTCGCTCGCCGCGAACACGAGCGCCGCTGTCGAGGCGCGGGTGCTCCCCGCGGACACGCTCGGAATCGGCGAGTTCGCCGCTTGGATTCACTGGATCGGTGCCGCTCCCGACTCGGCGCCCCTCGTCTGGAACCGGGACGCGGACGGAGCGGGTTACTGGCGGGGAGAGATCCCGTTCGGGACCGCCTTTGCGCGGGGGGACACGGTCTTCTTCTTCGTGAGCGCGAGCTCTCCCGCCCAGGAGCGGGTGATCGACGACAACGGGGGAGACCTCTACCGCTTCGTCGCCGGCCGGCGGGCGCTCCCCGCATGGCACGTTCCGCGAAGCGTGGAGCCCGTGATCACGATGCGGAGCCCGTTCATCCCCGTCGACTCGGACAGCGAGATCGTGTTCACGCTCGGCGTTTCCCCGGCGGGCCTCGCGACGGGCGGCGAGCTCCTCTTCCGCGTCGCCGCGGACACGGCCTACGGGTTCGTCGCTCTCGAGCCGGACACGGTGGTCGGCGACACGGCCTACCTCGCGTCGCTCCTCGACTCCACGTTCCTCTACGGCGACCTCGTCGAGTACTACTTCCGTCTCTTCGGAGTCGAAGAGTACGACACGACGTTCCTCTATGGAACCGACGACCTCTCCTTCACCGCGACGGTGGAAGCGAGCGCGTCCGGGTCTCCCTTCACCTTCCTCGTACAGAGCGTCACCGGGGTCGAGGCGGATCCGATCCCCGCGAAGCCGGCGCGGAACGCGCTCTTCGCATCTCGCCCGAATCCCTTCAATCCCGTCACGGCGATCCCCTTCGCCCTCGCCGAACCGGGGCGTGTGACGATCACGGTCTATGACGCGCGGGGGAGAAGGGTGCGGGTGCTGGTCGACGAGGACCGCCCCGCCGGATGGCACTCGGTTTCCTGGGATGGAAGGACGAACGGCGGGGAGGACACGCCGAGCGGCCTCTACTTCGCGGTGATCCGATCGGGGTCCTGGCGGGACACCGCCAAGCTGCTTCTGGTCAGGTAGCCTTCTTCACCGATGACCGCATGGCCGCGAACGGGCGGTTTCACCCGCTCGCTCCGGCCGGGCCGGTTCTACCGACAGCTCGGGCATATGCCCCTATCTGACGACGACGACCTTCCGGGAAGCGTCCCTGGCCCCCGCCTCGAGCCTCACGAAGTAAACCCCGGGGGCCACCTCGCGGCCTTCGCGATCCCTGCCGTCCCAGGCGATCTCGCTCGTTCCCCGAACCGAGGGGACATCGATGCTCCGAACGAGCCTCCCGGCGAAGTCGAAGACGGCGAGCCGCGCGGGGGTTTCCCCGGCGATCGCCGGCGCCGCGAGCATGAGTGAGGTCCCGGCGACCGTCGGGTTCGGGAACGGCCTCCCCATGCTCCAGCCTGCCCGCCGCGATCCCTCCGATCCGACTCCGGTCGGATCGCCCACGTACGCCGAGCCCTGCTCGATCTCGAGAGGGAGAACCGGGTTTCGGTGGATGTCCTTGACGCTCGCTCCCACGATCTCGATCGGCGTGTAGCCGAGCCCGGCCGCACGAAACCGGATCTGGGTCAGCTCTCCCGGGGGGCGGATGTAGCTCATCGTGGGGAAGATCACGTCGAAGATTTCCCAAGTGCCGAGCGATTCCTCCTCGAAGAAGAACCAGGTGTTGTCCCAGGTACCGGTGTAGACGTAGAGCGATCCCTCGAAGGCCTCCACGAACTCGACCACACCCGGATCGAAGCGGACGAAGACCTGGAAGTTGGACATGGTGTCCAGTCCGTCGATCCGCACGGAAACGTCGAACATGCTGTCCAGCAGAGCGACGGTAAGTTCCGGCTCGATGGACACGGTGACTTCGGCCGGGGACGAGGCCCAGAGAGCACAAGACAGAAGCATCGCCGACAACATGACGAGACGTCGGCATCCGGAGGCGACACCGCCGTCACGAGAGCGCTCTTGCATGAAACCTCCTCGCCCGCGGCGCCGGCCGGCCCCGGGGGATTGGCGAGCACCCCCGGGAACCGGCGCGACGCGCGCGCTATCTCACCAACGTGATCTTGGTCGTCGAACGATAAGAACCTGCTTCCATCCGCACGAAGTAGGCGCCGCTCGCCGCCGAGCGGCCGGCGCCGTCCGTGCCGTCCCAGACGAGCTCATAGTGGCCCGCCGCGCGCACCTCGTTCACCAGCGTCCGCACCACGCGACCCTGCGGATCGTACACGCGCACCGTCACGTGTTCCGAGCGCGAGAGATCGAACCGCACCACCGTGCTCGGGTTGAACGGGTTCGGCCAGGCGCCCGCGAGGCGCGTCGTCTGCGGCACGCCGGCCGCCGGGCCCATCTCCAGCCCCTCCGCCGCCACAGCGAGCGTCCCGTTCTCCACGTCCCGCACCCGGGCGTTCTCCAGGCCGAAGACCCCCGCGTCCTCGCCCTTTACGACGAACCGAACGAGCGCGAGGTCTCCTGTCCCCTGAACCGTCCGGCCGGCGCCCAAGACCGCCCAGTCGAACTCGACGGTTCCCGGGGCAGACTCGCGCGCGAACGTCAGCACCCCGCCCGAGGCGAGCGCAGCGCTCGGAACGAGACCCGCGTACTCCGCCCGCTCCGGATCGTACCGAAGCACGACCGAAGCGCCCTTCACCGTCGACTCGTTCCCGCCGAGCACGAGGCGGAGACCGATCTCGCCCTCGGCCGGGGCCTCTCCTTCCAGCAGACGGAGAACCGGAGGTCCGGCCTCCGCGTCCCCCGCCAGCGCGACCGAAGACTTCATCGCCGGGGTTACTACGTTGAAGTTCAGCGCGAAGACCATCAGGTCCTCGAAGTTCACGAGGTCGTCCGGAACCGGTATCCCGAACGGGCTCCCCGTGTCCGTGCGGCCCACGTCGCATTCGTTGTGAGGCGGGGTGGGGGGCGCCATCCAGTACGCGGCCGAGAGAACGCTGATGTCGTCGAAATCGACATCCCCGTCGTAGTCGCCGCCCCCAGGACCGCTGCTCGCGTCGACGTCGCCGAGCCAGTAGTTCGTCGCACGATCCTCGGCCGAGGTCGCCGCCGGACCGTGGTTCAGCGCCCAGTCGTACGCGAACGCCGTGTAGTAGTAGATGTCGCGCGCCGCGATGTTGTGATCGCCCCCCGTCGTCACACCAATCTGGTCGTACGCATCGCCGTCCCCGCCGGCGGGGTCCGCCGGGTAGGCACCGAGGGTCGCATACTCCGGATAGTCCCCGCCCCCGTCGTAGCGAACGAGAACTCCGTAGTAGTACGTGTCCAAACCGCTTGGGTTCGCCCACGCCATCGATACCCGCTCGTGATGCGGAGACGCGTCGAATCCGGTGATGGCGCCCGGAGGCGTGTTGTCCGCGATGATATCGTCGGCCGCGCTCGCCACGTTTCCGATCGGGTCCGTCGCCGTCACCGTCACGGTTACCGTGTCGTTCGGCGGGCTGCACGCCGCCGACGCCACGTTCCACGTCGCGACAGTCCCGATGCAGCTGTCCGGGCTCACCGACGGGCCGCCCCCGAGGCCGGTCAGGTCCGCCTTGATGTTCCCGATCCCGAACGCCGGATCGTCGTCGGTCACCGTCGCCGTCACGCGCGCCGCGTCCGTGTCCTTGATGTAGTCGTCCGTGTGGGCGAGCGTCGTGTTCTCGATCAGGACGTTCGTCACGCTCGGGTTCGACACGTCGACGATCAGCTCCCCGTCGTCCTCATAGAACCCGTAGAGATCGTTGTTGTACTTGTCCCGAACGCTGATCACCGTCACATCGACAGGGCTCGTCCCGACGGCCAGACCCGTGAACTCGATGCTGAACATCGTCCCCGGCCCGGTCACGCCCGGCTGATCGCCGAGGAGCACGCAGTCGACCGTGATCTCGTTCGTTCCCGACACGTTCTTGAAGAACCGCGTCGCGCCGAGGTCGCTCAGGAGGTTCCCCTCCGTCACCTTGTTCGTCGCCGTGGAGACGACCGCGCCGTCCCAGCTGAACTTCACCGAGTACCCGTAGACGAGGCCCGATCCGCCGCCGAGATAATCGACCGAGACGGTCTTCACCGGGCTCGCCGCCGTCAGGTACTCCGGATCGTTCACGACCACGATGTTCTCTCCGCCCGACTTACCGATCCAGGGGTCGAAGTCGATCTCGCCGACGACATCGTCGCCGAGCCCGCGCTTCGCCGGGTTCGGGCCCGTCGCATCCCCCCACCAGTTCATCTCGGCGTCGAGCGAGTCGCCGGTGGCGGTGTCCTGCACCTTCATCCCGTACTCGGTGTTCCCGCTGATGTTGTTGTAGTGAATCGAACCGCCCGGGATGGCGTACGGACCTCCGTACGGATCCGCGGCGCCCCCGCCGAAGACGTAGAGCCCCTGGCAACAGTTCGTGAACGAGTTGTTCAGCATGTCGACGTCGTCGATGTCCCAGAGCTGAACGGCCTGTCCCTCGGAATACTCGCCGCAGGCGACGTCGTCGATGCGGTTTCGAAGGAAGCTGAGGGCCTCGGCGTGGTTCACCTCGATCGCCGCCCACTGCTGGCCGGCCTCGCCCTCGTTGCCGCCGATGTTCTCGAAGAGGTTGTCGTGCACTTCGACATTCACGGTCTTGCTCGTGTAGTGCCCGCGGAGCGAGATCGTGCCGTTGCAGTCGCGCACGATGTTGTCCGAGAAGACCACCTCATCGAGCGCGAGCCCGTTGCCGCCCCAGGGGGAGTAGTCCGAGCTCGCGTCCATGTCCATCACGGCGAAGCCGAGGATGTTCTTGATCTCGCATCCGGTGATGGAGAAGGACTCCCCGAACAGATTCCCCGCGATCCCCATCCGGCCGGTGACGTTCTCCCCGTCGAGGACGCAGTTGTCCACCGAGAAGCCATTGATCGCGCCGGAGTTGCCGTTCTTGAAGATCCGGTTCTGCCCCGGGACCGTTCCGCCCAGGTACAGGTTCTCGAAGACGATCCCGTCGATCGTTCCGGTGTTCTGGAAATGCACCCCGCCCGTCACGACCGGAGGATCCGACGCGTCGCCCGAGATCAGGAGGCCGTTCTTCGCGAAGGCGCTCCCGAACACGATCGGGTCGGCGTAGGGCCCGGCCGCAACGTGGACCGTGCTGCCGGTGACGACGTCGATACCCTCCTGAATCCGCCCTGCGGTTCCCGACTGCGGGCTGTCGTCGTCGACCCAGAGGACCGAGTAGTCCCCGTGGAAGCCGGGGTCGCCGATGTCGTCGCCGACGGCGAGCCACGGCGTGTAGTCGACGAAACCCTCCACGGCGGCGGCCGCTCCGGAGGGCGTCGCGACGCCGAGCCAGTTGCCTGACGCGTCCACCGGCACCGTCGACTCGTTCGCCCGGACGGCGACCGTGTTGCCGGTGAGGCTGTTGTCTCGAATGACGTTTCCGGTCGGCTCCGGGTTCGTTCCGAAGTCGACCAGAATCCCGACTTCGTTGTCGTAGATGAAGTTGTTCTCAACCGTGTTGTCGTCCGCCGTGATGTAGGGCCAGTAGGCGGTGGTGATGCGGATCCCGTGCGTGCCCGGATCCGAGACATCGTGGACCTCGTTCTCCCGGATCACGACGCCGTCTCCCACGACGAGGATCCCGCTGTAGACGAAGGGTCCCTGGATTTCGTTCCCGATCGCGTCCGAGCCGGTGACCGGCATGGTGGCGCTCTCGAAGAAGGCCATCCCGTTGTTGCCCGGTCCCGTGATCGTGTTCCCCCGCACCCGCACGTTCGTGGAGCGGTCGACCGAGACGCCGAACCAGCCGTTGTCGTGGAAGTAGCTGTCCGTGATGAGAACATCGTCCGCTGCGGGCGTTCCGCTGTTGTAGACGTTGACTCCGTAGCCGGTCCAACCGAACGACTCGATTTCATCGATCGTGACGGCGTTCGCTTGGCGAACCTGGATGCCCATGCTCCCGCTCTTCGTGCTCCCCGTCCCGTCGAAGACGCAATCCCTCACGGTGACGTTGCTCGCCCAGGCCGACACGCCGATGTAAAGGCACTTCTGAACGACAGGCGCGCTGTTCTGCCTCACGGTGAACCCGGTCATCGTGAGTCCGCCCGCGTTCACCTGCATCCCCGAGGCCGTCGTCACGCGAATGATCGTCGTCGTCTTGTCCGCGCCCTCGAGGAGGAGGTCCGATACCGTCACGTTGGGGTCTTCGTTGTATGTCCCGGCCGCGACACGGATCGTGTCCCCCGGCGCGGCCGCGTTGATCGCCGCTTGGATCGTCGCGTGGTCCGCCGGGACGTTGATGACCGCCGCGCGCACGTCCCCGATCCATGCGCAGAGACCGAAGACGACCAGGGCAGCGGCCGCTACCGCGCCCGCCGCGCCTCTCCTTCTCGATGAAGACATCAGTTCACCCTCCGTGTTTGATGAGGTTCCACACGCTGCCGGGTCGATCGGCGAGGTCCCGGCGACGGGGGAGCACTCTCGGGCCGTGTCGCCGGCCTCCCTGAATCCTCAGAATTCCCACGCCGTTGGCCCAGCGGCGCGGGATTCGGACCTCAATGAGACCCGTCTCTTTGCTGTTACGGTTGCGGCAATCGAGCAGCGAGGCATCACCTCCCTTCGATGCATGCACGCGGTGCGGATCTCCGCTCTCTACCGAATCACCACGACCTTCCGCGCGCCCGCCTCAGCGGGCGTCCCGAAACGGATGAAGTACACGCCGGCCGGAACCTCGTTCCCGCGCGTGTCCCGGCCGTCCCAATGAAGACCGGAAGAGGCGGACCCGGAGAGCCCGCAGAGCTCGCGGACGATCCGTCCCCTGCCGTCGAAGATGACAAGCCAGATCGGCCCGGGAATGCCCGGCCCCGGCCCGATCAGCGGAACGGTGGTTCCGCCACGGGTCGGGTTCGGAAAGGGGGGACCCAGTTGCCAAAGACGATCCGGCCGGGAGCCGCCCTCCAGACCGGTGCCCCCGCCGACGCACACGAATGCGTCCTCCCAATCCAGCGGATCCAGCGGATATCGTTCGATGTCGCACACGCCGGCGGATAGAAACTCGAGGTCCGAGTATCCCTTCGCCTTCGCACGGAAGCGGAGCCGGGCGAGCTCGCCCGGCGCCACGACATAGGTCCCCCCGGGGAAGATGACGTCCCACACCTCCCAGGTCCCCAGCGACTCCTCCTCGGCGACGAACCAGGTCGTCCACGGGCAGTTCGCGTAGAGAGATCCTTCGTACGCGGCCACCATCTCGAGGACGTCCGGGTTGAACCGGTACACCACGTCGAACGTGGAGATCGTCTCCGCCTCGGCGCTGATCATGATTCGGACCTCGAACTCCTCGCCGGGATCGACGATCGTCCCGACCGGCTCGATGGAGACGGTCGGCACCGCCCATGCGCGAAGGGGAAGCCCGAGGACAAGGAAGGCGGCAAAGCACAGCGCGGCGAACGCCGCCGCGCAGGCGTATCGACTCCGACAACAAACGCGGATCTCTCCGTATCCCGACATTCTCTCCTTTCCGCTGAGGACCGCGAGTCCGCGCCGGGGGAGCCGCGCGGGCTCCCCCGGCCTTCGCACCCCCCGCTACCGCAGCATGATCAGCTTCGACGTCGCCTGGTACTCGCCGGCACGCATCCGGAGCAGATAGACCCCGCTCCCGGTCGAGCGGCCCGTACCGTCGCGGCCGTCCCAGACTGCCTCGTGCAGGCCCGCGCCCCGGGTCTCGTCCACCAGCGTCCGCACCAAGCGCCCCTGCGCGTCGTAGATCTGCAACACGACGCGCGACGGCTCGCGAAGCTCGTAGCTCACCTTCGTCACCGGATTGAACGGGTTCGGCCACGCCCCCGAGAGACGTGTCCGAAGAGCCGGCGCCGACCCGTGGCCGCCGTCTGCCAGATCCGCCACCGCCGAAACGAGCGGCCGGTTCTCCGCGTCCCGCATCTTGACCTCCGCGAAGCGAAGATCCGGAGCGCCCTCCGCCCTCACGCGGAACGTGAGCCGGGCCAGCTCGCCGGTGCCGTGCAGAACCTCACCCGCCCCGAGAACCGCCAGATCGATCCGAACCGTTCCCGCCTCCGGGCTCCCGCCCCGGAAGAACACGCCGCTGCCGAGCGCCTCGCTCGGAACCGCCGCGGCATACTCCAGCACGGACGCATCGTGCGCGAGAACGACGCTCACGCCCTTCACCAGATCCGCCTTCCCGCCGAGGCAGAGGGAGACCGACCACTCCTTCCCGACCTCCGCCGGACCGTCGCCCTTCAGCACCAGCGTCGGAACGCCCGCCTCGGTCTTCCCCGCCAGATGCACCTCCGGGAACGCCTTCCCCGTCGGGGTCACCACGTTGTAGTTCAGCGCGAAGAGGATCAGGTCCTCGAAGTCGATGTAGTCGTCAGGCTCGGGAATCCCGAACGGGCTCCCCGTGTCCGTCGGACCCACGTCGCACTCGTTGAACGGAGCGACCGGCGGGCTCGATGGGCTGTACTCCCAGTAATGGGCGGAGAGCTCGTTGAAGTCGTTCGCGTCCACGAGGCCGTCATAGGGTGCGCCCGGAGTGAGATCATCCGTCACGTCCCCGAGCCAGTAGTTCGTCGCACGATCCTCGGACGAAGTCGCCGCCGGACCGTAGTTCAGCGCCCAGTCGTACGCGAACGCCGTGTAGTAGTAGATGTCGCGCGCGGCGATGTTGTGATCGCCGCCCGTCACGACGCCAATCTGGTCGTACGCATCACCGTCCCCGCCGGCGGGATCCGCCGGATACGCGCCGAGCGTGGCGTACTCCGGATAGTCCCCGCCGCCGTCGTAGCGGACGAGAACCCCGTAGTAGTACGTGTCTAGGCCGCTCGGGTTCGCCCACGCCATCGACACCCGCTCGTGATGCGGAGACGCGTTGAAGCCGCTGATCGATCCCGGCGCAGTGTTGTCGGCGATGATGCCGTCCGAGGCGGTCCCGCTGTTCCCGAGACCGTCCGTCGCCGTCACCGTCACGGTCTTCAAGCCGTCGGCAGTGAGGTCCACGTTCGCGAGCGCCGCCGTCCATGTGGCAACGCCGAGCGAGTAGCTCTCCGCCGGCACCGCCGCCCCGCCCCCGTCGAGAAGCGCCGAGAGATCGGCCTTGATGTCCGACGCCGAGAGCCCGTAGTCGTCCGACACGTCCGCGGTCATCTCTAGGTTGTCCGTGTCCTTCGCGTAGTCGTCCGTGTGGGCGAGCGTCAGGTTCGCCAGGTGCACGTTCGACACCACCGGGTTCGTGATGTCCACATGGACCTCCCCGTCGTCCTCGTAGAAGCCGGAGAGTGTCAGGTTGTCCTTGTCCCTGACCTTGATGATCGTGAGGTCGACCGGGCTCGTCCCGTAGCCGGCGCCGGTGAAGCTGATCGTGAACATCGTTCCGGGACCGCTCACACCCGGCTGCGCGCCCGTGAGGACGCAGTCGACCGTCCGCGAGCTTCCACTCCCGTTCACGAAGAACCAGGTGTTCCCCTGGTCGGAGAGGAGGTTCCCTTCAGTGATCGAGTTCATCGTCACCTTGGCCGGATCCCAGCTCACCGAGATCGAGTAGCCGTACACGAGGCCGCCGCCTCCGCCGAGGTAGTCGACGTCCACCGTGTTCGTCGGGTCCGCGACCGTGAGGACCTGCGGGTCCGGATCGCAGACGATGTTCTCGCCGCCCGACTTCCCGATCCACGGGTCGTAGAGGACGTTGCCGGTGACGCCGTCCCCGGTTCCGCGCTTCGACACGTTCGGGCCCGTCGCGTCCCCCCACCAGTTCCAGCGGGCGTCCACGGCCTCCGAAGCGTTCTGCTCCTTCACGCCGTAATTCGTGTTTCCGCTGATGTTGTTGTAGCGGAGGGTGACGCGCTCCGTGTCGATCTCGTGACGTTCGATGTTCACCCCGACATCACCGTTGTCGGTAATCTGGTTGTTCTCGATCGTGATGTCCTGTCCCTTGATGCTGATCCCGTAGCGGAGCGAGTTGCTGATGACATTCTCGCTCATCGTGATGAAGGTGGTTGTCCCCCAGAAGGAGATCGCGTCCTTGTTTCCGATCAGCGTGTTTCCGGAGATTGTGATGTGGTCGACGTTGCTCCCGACGATCCCCTTCGCGTTCACGAACCCCGCGGCCGTGTTTCCGTTGATCGCCACGTTGGTGCAACCGGTAATGTAGATCCCTGACTCGTCTCCCGCCGGGGTCGCCCCGAGCGTGAAGTTGTTGTCCGAGATCGAGACGTTCATCCCCGGGTTGGGCTGCACCACAACGCCGTTCTTGTTGACGACGCCGCGGTTTCTCTCGATGGCCTGGTTGTCGGCTCCCTTGCAGAGAACGCCGAGGTACCCGGCGAGGATGTTGTCCTCGATGGTGGTGTTGTCGTCCCAGCAGCGAATGTCCGACTCGTCCGCATAGTGTGACGTCGGCGATCCGATCACGGTAAAGCCGGAGAAGGTAACGCCCGTCACGCCGCTCGGGATCTCCACCGCGACGTTCGGGTTTGTGACCCCGATGCCGGTGATGTCGATCGTTGACTCGTTCGCCGGGTTCGTCCGCGCACCGGGAGCCGTCGGATCGACCCCGTGCTGCGCTCCCCGGAGCTCGAGCGTCTTGTTGATCGTGATCCGCTCGGCGTAGGTGCCGGCGTTCACGTCGATCCGGTCCCCCGCACTCGCCGCGTTGATCGCCTCCTGGATCGAGCCGTTCGTCTTCCAGCTCATGGGCACCGTGCCCGGCGTGTTGCCGTACCAGGGAGAGTAGTCGACGTCTCCGTCGACCCCGTTCCCGGTGCCGTCCGGGTTCGCGACCGGGTCCTCCGGGCCGCTCGCGTCGCCCCACCAGTTCAGGTCGGCGTCCTGGGTGGCGGCCGCGTTCGAATAGAACCCGAGGTCGTTCGACGCGATCGTGTTGTCGGTCGCGGAAAGGTCCACCACCGAGCCCGACTCGTACGCGACGACCCCGATCTCCCAGTCCTCGATGTCCGAGCCGGTCACGGTCACGCTGACGTCGTCCCCGAGCGCCCAGGCGGCCACCCCGTACGAGCTGGCTTCGTGGACGCCTGTAAGCGTGAGATCGTCGAGGGAGATCGACGTGGGCGCGCCGCGGAACCCCTGCGAAAGCCCTTCGTCGAACGGGGAGGCCTCGAGCGGCTCGCGATCCCCGCGCGCCTTCGCGTATCCGTAGTCGCGGACGCTGACTCCCTCGGCGTCTTCTACCGCGGCGGCGGTCACGCTCGCCCCGGTCACGGACCCCTGGGTCTCCTGAATGAGGAAGCTCGTCATGCAATCCGTGAGAACGCACGATCCGTCCACGTCGACCGTGGTTCCCTGATAGAAGAGCATCCCGGAGGCGGCCCAGCCCCCGCCTGTGTACGCGATATCGGAGACGGAGCAGTCGGTGACCGTTCCGCCCGCGCCGAACCCGATCTGGATCCCGTTCTGCGCGGTGACCGCCGTCGCTCCGTGACCGGTCACGTCCACGCGATCGAGATCGACCGTGAGGCCGGTCCCGCTCAGGGCGACACCGGTCTTCTGGAAGTCGTCGATCGTCACGTCCGCGAGGGCGATCGCGTACGGTCCGCCGGCGTCGTTGTACGCGTAGACCGGGACGCCGTGCTGCCCGCCGCTGAACGGGTTGTCCCTCACCCGCGTGACCGTCACATCGCTCACCGAGCCGCCGGAGTTCCAGAAGGCGATACCGCAGAAGCGGTAGTTCGCGTTCCCCCGGCCGTCGCCGTCCACGGTGAGGTCGGAGATCGCGACGCCCGTGGCGCCGTCCACGAAGACGATCGGGTAGTTGTTGTTCGGTCCGCTCGTGGTGAAGTAGTCGGTGAGGGTCGCCGGTGACTGGATCGTCGTGGCTCCCTCGCCCGATCCGACCAGCTCCAGATCGTTGTCGGTGATGTGGACCTGCTCGACGTAGGTCCCCGCGGCGACGTGAACCTCGCTCCCGACCACTGCATCGATCCCGTCCTGGACCGCGCCGAACGCGTCGACGCCGAACGTGCTCCAATCGGTCTCGCCGGGGAACTGAACCGCGTCACCCTCATCGAGAGCGGCCCAGTCGTCGTCGACATAGGCGGAGGCCGGCGGTCCCGCGAGATAGAAGTTGTCGAAGCTCAGCGTCCCGTCCGCGCCCCCGTCGAACCCGACGATCAGCTTGCCGGCGCCGAAATCGACTCCACCGACGGTCGCGACGAAGGGGCCGTCGCTGAAGAGGGTCCAGGACCCGCCGCTCAGGCGGAAGTATGGAGTGATCGTCCATCCGTCCCCAAAGGCCGCCTTGGTGAAGTCGAAGCGGAGGTCGAAGTCATCGGTCGTGAGCACTCCGGGGTTGAGACCGTGGCCGGACATCCCCTCAGAGGTCCATTGTTGGTAAGCCTGGAGACACGTGCCTCCGGCACAACCGGTGGCATCCAAGTAGAAGTTGACTCCCACACACTTGAAATGCGAACCGTCATCGGCGTCCTGGAGATTGAAGTAGACGAATCGATCGGCCGGCCCCGTCACGCCGGTCGCATCGATTCCGACAACGACCAGCGACCAGCTCTCGCCCGCGCCGATTCCGGTGAGATCCCCCTTCCAGGAAGACCCCGGCTGATGGAAGAACTCGTGACCGCCCGCGGCGCCGCCGAAGCCGACCAGGGTCTGCGGACCGACTGTGGCAGGGGGAGGAGTGGAGCCGGCGCCCCACGCGACATGCGAGAGCACCAGAAAGACGACAATTAGCGCGGGAACACGGGCCGCGCGGAACCAATCGTGCATAGGACTCGACATGGTGGTTTCCGCTCCTTCGTTCTGTACATGTCGGGGAGACAGGCGCGTGCGGACCGCGGCGACGCTTTCCCGCCGAACGGCCGCGGTTTCGATCGGCCGGACACGGGATCGCTCGCGGCGGCGTTCGCTCGAGCCGGACAAGCACCGTGAGCTTTCCGGAAACGCCCTGTCGGCGAGTCTATCGCTTTGCTGGACAACCCCCTTTCCCGCCCGCGCGGGAGCCGGCCGGAGATCTGCCCGACTGAGACCGGTCGCTCCGTTGGCCGCGATCGAGCGAAACGGGCGATTCGGGAGCGAGCGCTCCCGCGCCGCTCAGGACGACCCTGGCCTCGCAACGTAGAAGGCCAGCAAGAGAAGAAGAGCGAGCGCAAGGCCAACGACGAAACCCTTGAGAAGTATGGTCTTCACCAAGAGTGGTCGGTGGCACACCCGGTAGGGGGGGGCTGCTGTGGGGTGCACCATCCGGCCCCAACGATCAGGCCGGATTTCCGCGGAGACCGCCGGCCTCGAAGGGCAGCGCCGCTCGAGAGGCCGCGCGATGCGGTTCTCCACTTATGTCCTTTATGAATCCCAGTCTGCGGCACGTATGATACATCATCGCCTGATCCATGTCAAACGAGAATGATATCGGAGCGACCGTTGACACGTGTTTGTTGTCGCCGGCCGCGGGGTTGACCCGGCGGCCTCGGCACTTGATGGCTTCGACGGTACGAAATGACAATCAGCTGCAAGGCGGTTGACGCAGCATCGGGGTCCCGAGGTAGCGCGTGCCGGTCCGGGGAAGCCGCGCGGGCTCCCCCGGCC
>JBDRFQ010000387.1:0-12764 GCA_043818685.1 Candidatus Eiseniibacteriota bacterium | reverse complement strand
GCTCGGAGAGTGGCTCGTGAGGCGGCTCTACCGGAAGGTCCCCTTCTGCGCGGTGAGCGAGTCGACGGCGAAGGAGCTGGAGGCGGGGGGGGTTCCGCCCGGGCGGATCCGGGTGATCCACAACGCGGTCGATCATGAGGCCTGCTTCCCCGATCCGAACGTCTCGCGCGTCAAGGGACGGGTCGCGTACCTCGGACGGGTGAAGCGCTACAAGGGGATCGACTTTCTCCTCCGGGCGCTCGCCCGGGTTCGGGAGGAGATCCCGCGGGCGCACCTTGCGGTCGTCGGGCAGGGGGACGACATGCCCAGGCTCCAGCGCATCACGCGCGAGCTCCGCCTGGAGGAGCACGTCGCCTTCACCGGCTTCGTCGACACGGAGACGAAGGTGAGGCACCTCCGCGAGGCGGAGGTCGTGGTCACTCCCTCTCCGAAAGAGGGGTGGGGCGTCACCACGATCGAGGCCAACGCCTGCGGGACCCCGGTGATCGCGAGCGATGCTCCGGGGCTCCGCGACGCGGTGCGGGACGGCGTCACCGGGCTCCTCTTTCCGTACGGAGACGTCGGGGCGCTCGCCGGATCGATCCGGCGGGTGCTCCTCGACGACGACCTCCGCGAGGGGCTTTCGAGGGCGGCGATCGATTGGGCGGGGCGCTTCCGGTGGGAGCGTTCGGCCGGGGAGACTCTGGAGTGGCTCGAAGAGGCGGCGGCAGGCGGGCGCCGGTAGAGCGGCCGCCGAGCCGGGCGGGGCGGGGGGCGCTTCTCGCGGTCGCCGTGATCGGGGGCATCCTCCTCGCGTTTTACTGGCGGAACCTGGTCGGCTTCCCCGGGGAGCGCACGTTCTTCTGGGAGGATTTTCTCGAGCAGAACTACCCGTACCGGGCCTTCGAGGCGGAGGAGCTCCGCGCCGGAAGGCTCCCCTTTTGGAACCCGTACCAGTTCTGCGGAATGCCTTTTGTCGCGGATATTCAGGCGGCCACCTTTTATCCCTTGAACGCCGGGCTCGCCCTCTTCGTGAGGGACGGGCGCCTCGCCCCCGTCTGGGTCGAGGCGGTGAGCGTGCTCCACGCCCTTCTCGGCGGCTTCTTTCTCTACCTTCTCGTCCGCTATCGGACCCGGTGCTCGTACGCCTCGATCCTCGCCGGGACGAGCTGGGCCCTGTCCGGGTTCTTCGTCGTCCGCATGATCCACCTAAACGTCCTCTCCGTCGTCGCGTGGACTCCTCTCCTCCTCCTCCTCCTCCTCGCTGCGATCGAACGCCGCTCCCTCGCCGCGGCGGCTCTCGGCGGGGTCGTGTTGGGGATCTCCCTCCTCGGTGGCTCGCCGCAGTTCTCGCTCTACGTTCTCCTCGCGCTCGGGCTCCTCGCCCTGTACGAAGCGCTTCGGCCGGCTGGGGCCGCCGGGAGCGCGGCCGCTCGCCTTGCCCCGTTCGGGCTCCTCGGCCTGGTCGTCGTCATCGGCTTCGGCGTCGCCGCGATCCAGATCCTCCCGACCGAGGAGCTCTCCGGCCTCTCGACACGGGCGGAGATGACGTACGAGAAATCGACCGAGTGCAGCTTCGGCCCGGCGAGCTTCGCGACCCTCCTCGTACCGCACGTCTACGGCCGCTACTCCGGGGGAGCGGGGGGAGGATACTGGGGGCCGGGACGCTACTTCTATCTCTGGGAGCTCACCGCGTACACCGGCGTCGTCGTTCTTCTTCTCGCCGCGGTGGCGATCGCCTACCGGCCGCGCGAGCGGAGCACGCTCTTCTTCATCGTTCTCGGGATCTTCGGCCTCATCCTCGGGCTCGGCCGGCACGGGCCCCTCCATCCCCTCTTCTACAAGGTGCTCCCCGTCTACGACCGGTTTCGATGCCCGGGCCGCGCCCTCTTCCTCACCGGTCTCGCCCTCTCGTTCCTCGCGGGAAGGGGGGCCCTGCTGATCGGCGAGCGTGCCGTGGCCCCGTGCGCGCGGAAGTGGATCCTCGCGGCGGCGGCGGGGTTCTTTCTCGCGGCGGGGACGATCGGCTACCTTGTCGGGCGGCCGGAAGGCGGGGCGGGGGGGAGCGCGGTTCCCCCGGAAGCGGCGGCGACCGCGCTTCGGTCGTACGTTCTCTTCCTTCTCTTCCTGGTGCCCGCCGCGGTCCTCCTGATCGCTTGGGCGTTCGGGAAGGGCGGCCTCTCGAGAGGGGCGCGCGGTTCCCTCCTCGCCCTCGCGGCGGCCGAGCTCTTCGTGCTCGGGTTCGGCTTCAACGACGGCGGCGTGGACCCGGACCGCTACTACCGGGGCGATTCGGCGACGGTCGATCTTCTCCGCGAGGAGGCGCGGGGCGGCCTCTACCGGGTAAAGACCCGCGCGGACGAGGGGATGGTCCTTCCGAGAAACATGGGAAGCGTGAACCGCATCCCAAGCGCCGACGGATACAACCAGCTCAAGCTCCAGCGCTACGAGGACCTGCAGGTCGAAGGAGGTCTCCCGCTCGGACGCTTTCTCGATCTTCTCGGGATTCGCGTGTTCGCAACCTTCGACAGGGAGTCGAGGGAGCTTCGTCTCGCCCGAAACGAGGATCCCCTTCCGAAGGCGTGGTTCGCCGGCGAGGCGGAGATCGACCCCGATGCCTCCTCCCGCCTCGCGCGGCTCGGATCGGAGTCGTTCGATCCCCAGGGGACGGTGCTTCTCGAGCAGAGCGGCGGGGAGCCCGCGGGCGGAGAGGGATCCGCCGTCGTGACGAGGTGGGGACCGAACCGAATCGAGGTGGAGGCGGAGACGAGCGGGCCCGGCTACCTGGTTCTCGGCGAGATCGCGTACCCGGCGTGGCGGGTGCGCGTCGACGGAGAGGAGCGTGACCCGCTCGTCGCGGACCACGCGCTCCGCGCGGTCCGGCTCGACGAGGGGCGCCACACGGTCGTCTGGGAGTACCGCTCCCGGAGCTTCCGGCGCGGCGCTTTCATCACGCTTCTCGCTCTCGCCCTGGCCGCGCTCATCGTCTTCGGGGTCACCCCCCGCCGGGGAGATCGCCTCGCCGCGGTGTGGAAGGGGCTCCTCGAGGGGAGGGCCGAGTGATGGCGCGGTCGCGGCGAGCCCTCTTCTTCGTCGCGAAGGCGGTTCTCAGCGCTCTTCTTCTCTATCTCCTTCTCAGGGGGGGAACGTGGGCGGAGGTCGTCGCGCTCGCGAGGAGCCGTTTTCTTCTCGGGCCGTGCATCGTCGCGATCGTCGGGTTCGCCGTAAGCAACGTTCTCGGGGGCATCCAGTGGCACATCCTCCTCCGAGGCCAGGGGATCCACATCGGGCTTTCTCGAGCGATCAACCTCTACTTCGTCGGCCTTTTCTTCTCAAACTTCCTCCCCGCGAACATCGGCGGCGACGTGGTCAAGATCGTCGACGTGTACCGCTCGACGGGCAGGGGGGGCGGCGCGGTCGCCGCGACGATGATGGACCGGGCGATCGGGCTCGCCACCCTCGCCGCGATGTCGTGCTGGGCCGGGGTGATCGTTCTCCCCGCGCTCGGGCTCCGGCCGGTTCTCCTCCTCGTCCCGCTCTTCTTCCTCTTCTTCGTCGGGATCTGTCTCATGTTCCTCAGCCGGCGGGTCGGCGCCCTCCTTCTGCGAATCGTGAGGCTCGTTCCCTTCGTCTCGGTTCGCACGAAGGGGGAGTCGGTGCTCGCGGCGGTGATTCAATACCGGGAACGGCGGCGCCCGCTCGTCGAGGCGTTTCTCGTGTCGATCCCCGTGCAGGGCCTCCGCATCCTGGTCCACTACTGGGCGGCGCTCGCGCTCGGCGTGTCCGTCCCGCCGGTTTACTTCTTCCTCTTCATCCCGATGATCGCCGTGCTGATCGCGCTCCCGATCTCGATCAACGGCATCGGGGTGCGCGAGGGCTTCACCGTTCTCTTCTTCGCGATGGCCGGGATCGACCGGGAGCAAGCGTTTTCGATCTCGTTCCTCGCCTTTCTGATCGGTGTCGCGGTGAGCCTGGCGGGGGGGGTTCTGTTCCTTGCGCGCTCGTTCCGGAGGGGCGCCCCGTCGGCGGCGAGCGCGGGGTTGCGCGGGGAGAGGGAGCCGGGCTAAAGTTCGGAATTTCAGAGGGGAAGCGCCCGGGACTCCCGGGAATCGTGGAGAACGCGACTTGGAGAGAGGCCTCGAGGGGAAGCACGGCGGGCACACGCCGGCGGGCACGAGGGCCGACCGGGCGGTCGGTCTCTTGGTCTTCGCCTGCGCGCTCGGCGCGTACGCGGTCACGCTCTCGCCGAGCGTCTCCTTCTGGGACTCGGGGGAGTTCATCGCCGCCTCGACCATCCTCGCCGTACCCCATCCGCCGGGAACGCCTCTCTATGTGCTGATCGGGCGCGTCTTCTCCCTGGTCCCGGGGCTCCCGGTTCCGGTCCGGGTGAACCTCCTCTCCGCGATCCCCGGCGCCTTCGCCGCTCTCTTCCTCTACCTGACGCTCCTTCTCATCGGGAGAAGGCTCCTCCCAAGAGAGCCCGACTCGGCGGATCGCTGGAGGCTTCGAATCGGCTGCGCCGCGGGATCCCTCTTCGCCGCCTTTGGAACGACCTCCTGGACGAACGCGGTCGAGGCGGAGGTGTACGCGGCGAGCCTCTTGGTTTTGACCTTCTGCACGTGGGTCCTGCTCCGATGGGGCGAGAGAAGGGAGGGGGAGCGGGGACAGGCCTCCCTTCTCCTCGTTGCCTATCTGCTTTCCCTTTCGATCAGCGTGCACCTCGGCACCTATCTCGCGCTTCCCGCGTTCTTTCTCTTCCTTCTCGCGGTCGACCGGCGCGTTCTCCTCGACGGGCGCTTCCTCGCAATGGCCGTCTTCTTCACGCTCCTCGGCGTCACGGTGCACTTCTACCTCCCGATCCGATCGACCCTGAACCCGGTGATCGACGAAGCGAACCCCGAGACGCGGCAGGCCTTCCTCGATTTTCTCCTGCGCAAGCAGTACAAGCCGAACAACCCGCTGATCCGCCAGGCGTCGTGGGCCTTTCAGCTCGGGATGTACCGGGACTACTTTCTCCGGCAGTACGGCCTCCTCCTCCCCCTGCTCGGGGTCTTCGGGGTGTGGGCCCACGCGGCGCGCGCACGCCGCTCCTTTCTCCTCTACGGGTCGCTCTTCCTGCTGACAAGCCTCTTTCTCGTCTTCTACATGAACTTCACGGATCACGAGGTTCGGGACCGCGATTATTTCTTCGCGCCCTCCTTCGTCCTCTGGGGCGGATGGATGGGGCTCGGCGCCATCTTCCTCTTGGGGAGGCTGCGGGAGGTCGTCTCTCCCCGCCGGGAGTCGGACCGGGCGCTGCACGCCGGCCTCGCCCTCCTGCCGGCCGTCCTTCTCGCCGCGTTCGTCGTTTCCCGCTTCGAGGCGCACGACCGGCGGGGGAATTACATCGCGCACGACTACGCGTGGAACATCCTCACCCGGCTCGAGGAGAACGCCGTCATCTTCACGAACGGAGACAACGACACCTTTCCGCTCTGGTACCTTCAGGAGGTCGCGGGCGTGCGGAAGGACGTGCGCGTGGCGAACCTGGCGCTTCTCAACACGCCGTGGTACATCTGGCAGCTGAAGCACCTCGAACCGAGGGTGCCGTTCGAATACACGGACGCGGAGATCGAGCAGCTCCGGCCGTTCCGAACGCGCGACGGGGAGATCGTCAGCGTCAAGGACCAGGCGGTCTTCGAGATCATTCGCGCGAACGGATGGGAGAAGCCGCTCTACTTCGCCGTGACGGTCCCCGACCTGATGGGATTGGACGGGAGAAGGGTGCTCCGGCTGGAAGGGCTCGTCTACCGAGTGATGCCCGACCAGCAGGAGAAATTCGTCGACGTGGCGAGGAGCGAGGAGAGCCTCTGGAACCACTACCGGTATCGGGGCATCCTGACGCCGGCGGGAGAGCGGGACGGCTCGGTGGCGAAGGACTCGAACGAGGCGAAGCTCATCGCGAACTACTCGACGGCGTTCAGCCGCCTTGCGATCCAGCTTCGGAACAACGGGGAGCACGAGCGCGCGATTCGGGCGATGGAGATGGCGGCGCGCATTACGCCCCGCTACCGGGTGTACGAGGCGCTGATGGGGCCCCTCTACGCGGAGGCGGAGCGCTACGAGCAGGCGGAGACCCTCTTCGCCCGCCAGATGGCCGAGCACGAAGACTCGCTCGCTCCCTACCTCGGCCTGGCGTATGTGCGCGAGAAGCAGGGTCGTGAGGAGGAGGCGGACAGCCTCTACAGGCTCGGGATCGCGGCCGTTCCGGATCATCCGGAGGGCTACATGAGGCTCTGCCGCCTGTGCCTTCGGCGCCAGGATCTCGCGGGCGCGCGGGAGGTGCTCCGGGCGTGGCTCGCGGCCCTTCCGAACGACGCGACCGCGCGGGCGCAGCTTCGCGAACTGGAAGCCGCGCTGGCTCCCCCCTCGAGCGGCGGGGGGGAGACGGGAGGACCCTAGCGGCCCGCGCCGCGCGGCCTCTCCCACCAGAGGCGGGCCGGAAGGCGGTCGAACGCAGGCGCGGGGAGCGCGGCTTCCCCGGAGGAAGAAATGGCTGGAAAAGCCCTTGTCACCGGCGCGGCCGGCTTCATCGGTTCGCACGCCGTCGAGATGCTGCTCGCCGAGGGGCGGGAGGTCGTCGGCGTGGACGCATTTACCGACAGCTACGAGCCGCTCTACAAAGAAGAGAACCTCGATGCCTTGCGGAGCGAGGAGCGCTTCCGGCTCGTGCGGGAGGACCTCAACCGCGCCGACCTCGGCCGCCTGCTCGACGGGGTCGATGTCGTCTTCCACCTGGCGGCGCAGGCGGGGGTCAGGGCGAGCTGGGGGCGCGACTTCGAGCGCTACCTGAACGCGAACATCCTGGCGACGCAGAGGCTCCTCGAGGCGGCTCGCGGAAAGGCGATCCGGAGGTTCGTCTTCGCGTCTTCCTCGTCGGTGTACGGGGAGACCGTTGATCTCCCGGTTCGGGAGAGCTCGCCGAAGAGACCCCATTCCCCCTACGGCGTCACCAAGCTCGCCGCGGAGAACCTCGGACACCTCTATCGCCGGAACGAGGGGGTTCCCTTCGTGGCGCTCCGCTACTTCACCGTGGTCGGGCCTCGGCAGCGTCCGGACATGGCCCCCTACCGGATCGTGCGAGCCGCGTACGGCGGCGAGCCGTTTGCGGTCTACGGCGACGGGGAGCAGACGCGCGACTTCACGTTCGTGGGGGACGCGGCGCGGGCCACGATTCGGGCCGGGGAGCGGGAGACGGAATCGCCTGTTTTCAACGTGGGCGGGGGGGGACGGATCGCGCTGAACGAGATGATCCGGCTCGTGGAGGAGATCACGGGGCGCGAGGTGGCGCGAAGGCCTGCGGACCGCCAGAAGGGCGACGTGCGCGACACCTGGGCGGACTGCTCCGCGGCGGAGAGGGAGCTCGGGAAGGTCGGCGCGACCCCCGTGCGGGAAGCGCTCGAGAAGCTCGTGGCCTGGTACCTCGAGAGGCGCTTGCCAGAGGCGTGAAGCATGGAGACCCGAAGCGTGTCGGTCGTCATCCCCGCGTGGAACTCGGCGGGGGGCATCGGAGAGGCGGTTCGCGCGGCTCTCGGGCAGAAGGGGATCGGGGGAGCCCCCGAGGTGATCGTCGTGGACGACGGCTCGAAGGACCGGACGGCGGAGAGGGCGAGCGAAGCGGGAGCGCGCGTGGTGCGTCAGGAGAACCGAGGTCCAGCGGCCGCGCGGAACGCCGGGTGGCGGGCGTCGAGCGGGCGGGCGGTGCTCTTCACCGACGCGGACTGCCTCGCCTGCCACGACTGGGCTTCCCGCCTGCTCCGGCTTCTCGAGGCGGAGAACGCGGGCGCGGCCGGGGGATCGTACGGCATCGCGAACCCCGGTTCCCTCCTCGCGCGCTGCGTGCAGGAGGAGATCGCGCTCCGGCATCGCCGGATGAGGGGGGAGGTTCGTTTTCTCGGGTCGTTCAACCTCGCCGTGCGGAGAAGCGTGCTCGAGGAGACGGGGGGCTTCGACGAGTCGTACCGGCGCGCCAGCGGCGAGGACAATGACCTGTCGTACCGGATTCGGAAGCGGGGATACCGTCTCCTTTTCGATCCGGAGGCGCGCGTGCGGCACGTCCACCCGGAGCGTCTCGCGCGGTACCTCTTCGAGCAGGCGCGCCACGGGTACTGGAGGATGAAGCTGTACCGAGACCACCCGGAGCAGGCGCGCGGCGACGACTACAGCGGCTTCATCGACTTCCTGGAGCCGCCGGCCGCCGTCGCGCTCCTCCTCCTCCTCCCGCTTCTCGCCGTGCGGGCGGCGGCGCTCGCGGGCGGCGCCGCCCTCCTCTTCCTTCTTCTCGCCGCTCTCGCGCCGGCTCTCCGCATGGCGAGGCGCGGCGGCGTTCCCCTGCTCGTCTTCTTCCCGGTTCGTTTCGCGCGCTCGTTCGCGAGGGGAGCCGGCATGGCGGCCGGCGTCTGGAGCTTCTGGATCGCCGGCGCCGCGAGAGGGGAGGCTCCGTGAACGACGCGAGCGAGGGAATCGTGGTGCTCGTTCCCGCCTTCAACGAGGAGGCCACGGTTCGCGCGGTCGTGGAGGAGGTGCGGGCCGCCCTCCCGCGGGCGGCCGTCGTCGTCGTCAACGACGGCTCGTCCGACCGGACCGGTGAAGAAGCGCGGGCCGGCGGGGCGGTGGTGGTCGACCTCCCCTTCAACCTCGGGATCGGCGCGGCGATGCAGACGGGCTACCGCTACGCGCGGGCGAAGGGCTACCGCGCCGCCGTGCAGGTCGACGGCGACGGCCAGCATGTCGCCTCGGAGATCCCGGCTCTCCTCCAAGGGCTCGAGGAAGGGGCGGACCTCGTCGTCGGCTCTCGCTTCGGCGATCGAGGGTCGTACCGCGCGCCGGCTCTTCGGGGGCTCGGGATCGCGTTTTTCGGGGCGACCGTCTCGCTCCTCACCCGGAAGCGGTTTCGAGACACGACGAGCGGTTTCCGCGCGGCGAACCGGCGGGTGATCGAGTACTTCGCGCGGCACTACCCGAGCGACTACCCGGAGCCGGAGGCGATCCTCCTCCTCTGCCGGGCCGGCTTTCGCGTCCGTGAGACCGCGGCGCGCTTTCGGGAGAGGGGGGGAGGGCGCTCATCGATCAGCGCGCTCGGCGGGTTCTTTTATCTGTTCAAGGTCTTTCTCGCCCTCGTGATGGGGGCTCTCCGGCGCCCGCCGGGGGCGGAGAGGGAGAATTGAGATGTTCACCCAGGTACAGACCGTGTCGGTCCTCGGGTCGCTGCTCCTCCTTCTCATCATTCTGGAGTTCGTGCGGAAGGGGCGGCTCGCCGAGGAGTTCAGCCTCCTCTGGATCCTGACCGCGGCGGTCCTTTTCGTCCTGTCGCTCTGGCGCGGGGTCCTCGATCTCCTCGCGGGCGCGATCGGCATCTACTATCCCCCCTCGGCCCTCTTCCTCGTCGGCTTCGGGTTTGTTCTCCTGCTGATCCTTCACTTCTCGGTGGTTGTCTCGCGGCTCTCGCGCGAGAACCGGGAGCTCGCGCAGCAGATCGCCCTTCTCCGGCGGGAGCTGGAGGAGACGTCGGGCAGGGGGCGGGAGCGCTAGGATGGCGAAGAGAACCCGGAAAAGAGACCGAGAGAGGCCGGCCGGCCCGCCGCCCTGGGAGAGGACCGGGACCTACCTGCTCGTCCTCGCGGGGCTTCTCGCCGTCGGGTGGGGGCTTCGTCTGGCGTTCCTTTCCGCCGACCCGCCCGGCACGCTGAGCTGGAGCCAGGGGCCGTTCACGGACGGGGCGGTCGTCGTGCAGAACGCGCGGAACAAGGTCATCTCGGGCGAGTGGATCACGGACTACACAAAGGACATGTATCTTTTCCCCCTCTCGAACCTCGCGGTGTACCCGGTCTTCCTGATCGCCGGCGTGGGGCGATGGCAAGCGGCGTTCCCCAACACCGCGTTCGCGATCCTCTCGATTCTCGCGATGGGCGCCGGTCTTTCGGCGGCCCTGGGGAAACGGCAAGGCCTCCTCTGGGTCCTTCTCGCGGCCCTCAGCTACTTCCTCATCATGTTTCAGCGCATTCCCCTCGCCGAGCCGGCGATGGTCTTTCTCATGTGTCTCTCTTTCTGGTTCTTCTCCGTGAGGGAGAGGTGGCGGTGGGCGCCGGCGGCCTGCGGTTTCTTCGCCGCCTCGGCGCCCCTCTTCGGCAAGGCGCACGCGTATTACTTCCCCCTCGTTCTTCTCGCCGCCCTCTGGCTCACCGGGACGCGGGAGGGGGAGAGGCGGACGGGGGCGGCCCTTCCCCTTCTCGGGATGGCGGGGGCCGGAGTCATCTGGCTCGCGGTCCTCTTCATCCCTCACGCCGGCCACATCGGGTCGCACATCGCGCACGAGTCGTACGAGAAGCACGTCGGCGGTCTCTTCGGGTTCATCAAGGAGTGGCTGCAGAACCTGATCGGCATGGGAACCTACACGAAGCTCTTCCAGAGAGAGCCGGTCGCCTGCACGCTCGGCTTTTTCGGGCTTGTCGGCCTTCTCGCGCGCGGGCGGGCGGCGTGGAAAGAAGAGAACCCGGCGGTGGTCTTCGCCGCGCTCTGGGCCCTGGCCGGTTGGATCGCGATCTCGCTCGTGCGGATGCCCGCGCCCCGCTACCTGACCGCCCTTTTCTTTCCGCTCCTCGCCCTGGCGGTGCTCGCCCTCGACGCCCTCGGGCGGGGCGGGCCGCTCGTGTTGCGGATGCCGAGGAGCGCGGCCGGCAGGCTCGCCGGGGCGGCTCTTCTCTTCTTCGCCCTCTACCAGCCGCTCTCCGCCGCCGGAACGCCGGCCCTTCAGGTGCTGAAGAACTCGACCTGGGGAATCGGAATCTACAACCTCTTCGTCCAGGAGGAGCAGTACAGCGAGCTCGTCTTCTTCTGCTCGGTTCTCTCGATCATCCTCACGCTCCTCCTCCTCGCGTTCCTCTTCGGGCGGGGCGCGGAGAAGCCGCTTCGGATCTCCCTCTCGCCGGGGAGCGGGAAGGCGCTCGCGGCGGCGATCGTCGCGGTTTCCCTCCTGATCAACGCGGGCAGCTGGTACGGATGGGCGGCGAAGCGGACCTATTACCTGAGGGACGCCTCGAGGGATCTCCCCGATTGGCTCTCCCCCGGGGCGCGGCTCATGGGGTCGTACGCGCCGACCCTCGGGCTGGACAACGAGCTTCCCGTCTTCTCGTACTTCGGGGAGATCGGAGAGACGGACGTCTTTCGGAGGCACGGGATCACCCATGTCGTGGTGGTCAGCCAGGGGGACCACGCCGAGGTGAAGGAGAAGTACCCGGAGGTCTTCGAGAGCTGGGAGATGGTCCTCTCCTACCCGCTGCGGTGCCGCTACTCGGACACGATGGGGATCTTCCGCCTTCCGGCCGAGGCGAACGGGGAGCGCATTCACGAGTACGAGCCTTCGCTCTTCGAGAGGGCGGTCGACATCGCGAAGCAGCAGAGGTGGGGGAGGGCGCTCCAGCTTCTCCAGCAGTACACCCGGGAGAAGCCCGGCAACGCCGATGGACACTACCTCGTCGGTTTCATGTACAATGAGCTCGGCGAACGCGAGGAGGCGATCCAGGCGATCCGAAGGGCGATCGATCTCAGGCCGCAGAGGCCCTACTACTATTTCAAGCTCGGCGAGATCTATGCGGATCTCGGCCGGACCGGCGAGGCGAAGCGCGCTTTGGCGATCGCGAACCGTCTGAACCCCCGCGACCGGGACGTGAAGGAGGCCCTCGAGAGGGTTTCACCCCGCGCCCACTAGCGAAGCGGCGAGGAGAAGGCCGTGTCGCTCCCGACGACCGAAGGAGGAAGGATGATGGAAGCTCCCGCGAAGGGGAGGGAGGAGGAGGTAGATCTTTCGATCGTCGTGCCGCTCTTCAACGAGGCGGACTCTCTCCGCGAGCTGAAGGAGGGGATCACGGGCGTCCTCGACCGCGGCGGGTACGCGGGAGAGATCATCTTCGTCGACGACGGCTCCCGGGACGGCTCGTTCGCGGTGATCGAGGAGCTGGCGTCGGCGGACGAGCGGGTGCGGGCCCTTCGATTCAGGAGCAACTTCGGCAAGGCGGCCGCCCTCTCCGCCGGCTTCGGCGAGGCGCGGGGCCGGATCGTCATCACCATGGACGCGGACCTCCAGGACGACCCCGCCGAGATTCCCCGGCTCGTCGCCAAGGTCGAGGAGGGGCTCGATGTTGTCTCAGGCTGGAAGAAGAGGCGGCGTGACCCGTGGACGAAGACGCTCCCCTCCTGGTTCTTCAACAAGATAACCGCTTTATTTACAGGGATTCCGATCCATGACTTCAACTGCGGACTGAAGGCCTACCGCCGCGACGTCGTGAAGGAGGTGGAGGTGTATGGGGAGCTCCACCGGTACATCCCCGCCCTCGCCGCCTGGAAGGGCTTCCGGATCGGAGAGCTCGAGGTCACCCATCACGCGAGGAAGCACGGCCGATCGAAGTACGGGCCGAGGCGGTTCCTCAGCGGCTTCCTCGACCTTCTCACGGTCATGCTCCTCACCCGGTACACGCCGAAGCCGCTGCATCTCTTCGGGCTCGTCGGGTCCCTCCTCGGGCTCGTCGGGCTTCTGATCTCTCTCTACATGGTCACCCTGAAGCTTCGCTTCGGAAACATTCAAGGCCGCGTCCCCCTTCTCTCTCTCGGCGTCCTCCTCGTCATCATGGGGATGCAGTTCCTCTCGACCGGGCTCCTGGCCGAGATGATCGCGAGCAACCGCGCCGCGCGGGGTCGGGACTACTCGGTGGAAAGGAAGCTCGGGCTTTGAGGGGACGGAAGCCCGCGAG
>JBDRFQ010000386.1:0-5385 GCA_043818685.1 Candidatus Eiseniibacteriota bacterium | reverse complement strand
GTTCTCGTCATCGAAACGGCGGGGATGTTCCAGAGGCTCGTCAAACACAGCTACTGGAAGAAGGGGAACTGCATCCTGATCTCCATGGGCGGGGTGCCGACGCGCGCGTGCCGGCGCTTCATCCGCCGCCTCGCGGACACGAAGAATCTCCCCGTGTACGTCTTCGTTGACGGCGACCCGTACGGGATCACGAACATCTACCGCACGCTCAAGGTCGGCTCGGGGAACGCCGCGCACCTGAACGAGTTCTTCTGCGTGCCGCAGGCGCGCTTTCTCGGCATCACGCCGCAGGACATCATCGACTACAAGCTGCCGACGCACCCGCTCAAGGAAGTCGACATCAAGCGGGCAAAGGACGCCCTCAAGAACGACCCGTTCGTGCTGCATCACAAGCCGTGGCAAAGAGCGATCCAGCAGCTCGTCCAGATGGGGGTCCGCGCCGAGCAGCAGGCGCTCGCCAAGCACGGCCTGAACTACGTGATCGACGAGTACCTCCCCCGGAAGCTCCGCCATCCGGAGCGTTTCCTCCCCTGAACGGGCTCCCATCGGAACCGATCGGCCCTCCGATCCTGACCGAGCCGGGGGAAGGGGCGCCGGCCCAGGCTCCTCTCGCGCCCGTTCTCGCCGGCCCGCCGCCCCTTTCGGACGGGGCGAAAGTGAGCTATAGTCTGCTCGAAGAGCCGCCGCCCGGGCGGCGCCGGCAACCGATTGGCAAGAGGCGAATCAAGATCATGACGCGGCTTCGGAACCTGCCCCCGCTTCTCCTTCTCCTCGTTCCCTTCGCCCTCTCCTGCGACAACGGGATCGATACGGTCGACCTCGACGTCACCCCCAAAGCGCCCGGGGGGATCTCGGTCGAGAACGGCACCGGCAGGCTCCTCCTCCGCTGGAACTTCGTCGAGGAGGTGAGCCCCGGGGTCTCGTTCTCCGGCTACAAGGTCTACCTGAAGCGCGAGGGCTGGGATTTCTTTCAGGTGTGGGGGGCTTTTCAGACCAAGCCGGGGAGCGCGTCGTACCTCCCCCTCCTGCAGGAACGGAACTCCCTCGCCGACGACCGCATGGAGGTTTGGATCTTGGAGCTTCCGAACGGGAAGCGCCACTGGCTCTACGTGACCGGCGTGCAGAACGGCCACGAGGGCCCTCCGTCCGGGATCGTGGACGACGTCCCCTATCGATTGAACACGACGATCACCATCGAGGAGGAAACGCGCATCGTCGCCGACTGGTACATCCCCGGCTACGCGGAGGCGTCGTTCGGCGACATCGCGATGGACCGGGTCGGCTACCGCCACGACGCGGCCGCGGGAAGCCACTTTCTCCGCTTCCTCTCGGCGGGAGACGGAGGGTGGCTGCGCCTCCAGAACGCCGGCAAGGACGCGGGAAAGACGGACGCCCCCACGGACAGCGCGGGAAATCCTGTCGGCTTCCACGAGGACATCGCCCTCGATCGACTCGAGATCCGCGAAGAAGAGTACGTGTTCGTCTGGGACACGGGCGGGACGCCGTCGAAAGACGACGATCACTTCTCGAGGATCTGGATTCGCAACATCGTCGACGTGCCGTCGGATCGGAAGATCCAGATCGACTGCGCCCATCAGCCGCGCGCCAACACCCCGAACCTCTAGTGTCGTGTCCCAGAAGTATCTTCCCCCCTGGTCGGCCCTCGCGGACCCCGGCTGCGTTGCTCCTCCTCGGCGTATCTTCTGGATACGCTGTCGTCGTCACGCCTTGCCCGGGTCCACGATGACTCGCCCGGATGGGCAAGATACTTCTGGGACACGACACTAGCGGGCATCGCGCACGCGTCTTCCGCCGCGGCGGGGCGGGTCGCCCCGATCAGGTATCACGTCAACTTTCCGAACCCGAACGATCCGTTCAACCTCTACAACCCGGGCGAGATCGAGGCGCGGAGGACTTTCTACTCCGCGACCTACACCCCCACCTCCCGCTTCAACGGAAGGAAGATCCGAGATTCCATCGAGTTTCCCACCAATCAAGACTTCTACGTCTGAATGAGGGGAGCCTTGGACAGCCTCGCCCAGCTCCCGAGCAAGATGAGAATTGAAATGTCGCAGGTGAGGGAGCCCGACTCGGTCCGGGTGGCCTTCGATGTCGTGGCGGTGGACACCTCGGGGGACTTCTCCGTCTACCTCGCGGTCGTCGAGGGGCGGCCGCTCTTTGCCGGGCTCGCCGATGCGGAGCGTTCGGTCCCACCGCGATCGCTACTCGATCGCCTCTTCGATCACCCGGAGGCGCTCGCGGTAGGTTTCGTTCCCGGGGGAAAGATCGAGCGCCGTTCGCGCCGCCTCGCGCGCCCGCTCGAGTTCCCCGCGCTTGAAGAGCACCCAGGCGAGCGTGTCGTGGTGGGGCGCCGACGGCTCGAGCTCAACCGCCCGCTCGGCGAAGCGGAGGGCGTTTTCGAGGTCGGTCCCTTTTTCGGCGAGGAACCAGGCGAGTGTGTTCCAGGCTTCGGGGCGGTTCGGGCCGGCCTCCGTCGCCCGGCGGAGCAGCGAGACCGCTTTCTCGTGGTTTCCCATCCCCGCCTCGAGAATCGCCAGGCTGTTCAGCGCTTCCACCGATTGCGGCGCGATCTCGAGCGCCTTCCGGTACGCATCCGCCGCCTCCTCGTCGCGGCCGAGGCGCGCCTCGATCCCTCCCAGGCCGATCCAGAGATCGCTCCTTCCCTCGCTCCGAGCGACCGCCTCCCGCAGGTGGCGCGCCGCTTCCTCAAAGCGCCCGGCGCGAAGGTACGCGTCGCCGAGACGGACTCGGGCATCCGGATCATCGGGGCTGGAGCGGACTTCCTGCAAACGGTGCGCCAGCTCGTTCTCCCGCCTTTCCGTCGCGATCCGCACCGCGGGGTGGTCGGGGGTGATCGCGCGGGCCGCCTCGAACTCGTCCCGCGAGCCGGGATCTCTCCGGAGGCCCTTCGCCATGCCGCGGAGCGCGAGCCCGTTGCTCTCGAAATAGCCGGCCAGCTTGTCGTCCAGCGCCTTCCGCTCCTCCGGATCCTCGGGGAGGTTGACCAGGAGCTCGCGCACGTCCGACCGGTAGGGGAGCAGCGACTCCAGAATCGCCGCCCAGGCGAACTCGTCGTTCGCAACGTGCTTGGGCGCCAGGTACTCGAGCAGGGGATGATCGTCGGTGTTCAGACGCCCGCCCTGCGAGTACTCGCGGAGCGCGTCTTCGTCCATCACCAGGCTGCTGATGAAGAAGACCGGGTCGTTCATGTCGATGACCGAGAGGTCCGCCTGGATCTCGGGGCGCGTGATTCGCCGGTGGAAATCCCGGTAGTCGATCCGGAGCGGCGCGTCGTCCACGGGGGCGAGGAGGAGGGCGTGGCGGTTGACCATGTTGTACGCCATCCACATCGTGGCGTGGGGGAAAACGGTCTGGAAGGAGCGGACGATCATGCGGAGCTCCTCCGGGCGGAGCCCGTAGACGGGGAACCAGCTCGACATGAACCCTCCGGGGGCAAGGCGGCGCCGGCAGTCCGCGAAGTAGTCGACGGTGTAGAGGCTGGCGTTCCCGCTCACCCGGGGATGGATCGAGTCGTTCATGATGATGTCGTACGTCTCGCCGGTGAGAAGAGCGTAGTTCTTGGCGTCCATGATGATGATCCGCACGCGCGGGTCCTGGTAGGCGAGCTCGTTGATGTCGGCGAAGAGGGGCGCGGCGCGCACCAGGCCGGCGCAGATCTCCACCGCGTCCAGGCTGGAGGCTCCCTCCAGAAGAACCACCCGCGAAGTCTCCCCGCTCCCGAACCCGATCTGCAACACGCGCGGTCCCGGCTCATGAAAGAGGAGCGGCAGGTGCCCCTGAATCAGCTGCGTGGTGCGGAGCATCGAGTCGGTTCCCGCCACATCCACGCCGGTCGTGCAGATGACGCGCATGTTGTCCTGGTAGTTGTATCCCGGCGGGTACCGGTGGACGGTGATCGTGGCGGTGACGTCCTCGCTGCAGTAGATGAGCTCGGCCTCCGGCCGGGACCGGCCGAAGAGGCCGTGGAAGGCGAATGGCGGGATGAGGACCACCCCGAGCAGGAAGCCGGCCGCCGCAACCGCCGCCCCGCCGGCGACGCCGCGGAACCGCCTCCCCGGCTCGGCCGACAAGAGCACGACCCCCACCAGCAGGTTGAGGAGCGCGACGGCCATGAGGCCCTTCTGAGCCCCGAGCGTCGGAAGAAGGAGAAAGCCCGCGGCCAGCGAGCCGGCAACCGCCCCGACAGTGTTCATCGCGTAGAGAACGCCGACACCGCGCCCCGCGCGCCCCACGCTCCGGATGAAGCCGTTGACGGCGACCGGGAATGCGGCCCCCATGAGAAGCGCGGGGATCGCGATCACCGCGGCCGTGGCGATGAACCGCACCGAGGTCAGGCCCCAGAAACCGGGGGGCACGAAGCGTGAGGCGAAGATATACACCTCGTACAGGTCGGCGAGGAGCGGAATCGACGCCACCGCCGCGAGGCCGATCACGATCTCGATGGCGCCGAACACCGTGAGGAGACGGCGCCACCGGTCGACCCAGCGGGCAACGAGGAGGCTCCCCAGGGCGATCCCCGCGAGGTAGGTGGTGAGGACCACGGCGAACGCCTCGATGCTCGCGGTCACCACGTAGATGATGACGCGGGTCCAGATCACCTCGTAAGCGAGCGACGTGAACCCGACGAGGGCGGCGGAAACGAGAATGAGACGCCTCAGCCGGTCGGAGTAGCCTCCGCCGCGGGTCCCCTCCGATGCGGGAGGAGCGGGCGGCGCGTGCCCCTCCGCGACGCGCGCCTCCGCGCCGGTCGCGCGCTCCGTCCCGCTCTCCCCGCGTCTCAGGCGGCGGGCGAGAAGGAGGATCAGCCCCCCCACGATCAGGCTCGTCGCCGCGGCTGCGTAGTTGCTCGCCGTGACCCCCAGCTTTTCAATCAAGAAGAACCCGGCCAGGAAGCATCCGGCCGTGGCGCCGAGCGTGTTGAGGGCGTAGAGGTTGGCGACCAGCCGGCCGAGGCGCGCCCTCCGGCTCACGAAGAACCGGGTGAGGACGGGAAGGGTCGCCCCCATGAGGATCGTCGGCAGGAGCAGGAGCGCGAAAGAAAGAAAGAAGCGGGCGATGAAGAAGGGGCCCGGCTGCTCGCCGAACGCGCGGAAGAGACCGCCGTAGACCACGTTCAGCCCGCGGAGGATGAAGGGCATGAGGAGCGCGAACACGCCCACGCCGAGCTCGAGCATCCCGTAGAGGCGGAGCGTGTCCCGGCGCTGATCAGCCAGGCGCCCGAAGAGGAAGCTCCCCAGCGCAAGCCCGCCCATGAACGAGGCGATCACGGTGCTTGCGGCGTACACCGTGTTGCCGAACACCAGCGTGAGCATCCGCGTCCAGATGATCTCGTAGACGAGCCCC
>JBDRFQ010000385.1:0-3486 GCA_043818685.1 Candidatus Eiseniibacteriota bacterium | reverse complement strand
TCCCGCCCCGTCCCCGCGTAGGAGGACCGCCATGCGCCTGCGCCGCATCGGTACGATCGGAATCTCGAAGCCGGAGACGCCGTCCGCGGCGGTCCCCTGGATCGCCTGGAATCTCACGCCGGACGAGAAGGAGGGCCTCCTCTCCCTGCTCGAGAGGAAGGGGCTCGCCGCGGGCCGCACGACCGGCGATTCCGCTCGCTTCCTCGCGGACCCCGAAGCCCTCGAATCGCTCCTTTCCTTTCATCCTTTCAAGGTTGATCCGTCGACGCTCGAGAAGGCGGTCCGGGGACCGGACCACGGGCGTTTCCTGCGGACGTGGGGACTCTCCCCCCCCGGGGGCGGGGTCGCCCTCCTCGGGGTCCTCAACGTGACCCCCGATTCCTTTTTCGACGGCGGCCGTTTCGTCGAGACGGAGGCGGCGGTCCGCCACGCGGAGGACCTCGCGCGGGAGGGAGCGGACATCATCGACGTGGGGGGCGAGTCGACGAGGCCCGGCGCGGAGACGGTGCCGGAGGAGGAGGAGATTCGCCGAGTGGTCCCGGTAATTCGCGAGCTCGGAACACGGCTCACGATCCCGATCTCGATCGACACGCGCAAGGCGGCCGTGGCGGAGGCGGCGGCGCGCGCGGGGGCGGCGGTCATCAACGACGTGACCGGTCTCGGGCACGACCCGGACCTCGCCAAGGTCGCTGCCGCGCACGGCTCGGGGCTCATCCTGAACCACATCCGAGGGACACCGCGCGACATGCAGAAGAACCCGCGCTACAACGATCCGGTCTCCGAGGTGTATGATGACCTCGCGCGCTCGGCCGAGACCGCCGCGAGCGCCGGCGTACCGGAGGAGAAGATCGCCGTCGATCCGGGGATCGGCTTCGGGAAGAGGCTCTCGGACAACCTTCTTCTCCTGCGGCACCTTTCCGAGCTCCGCTCCCTCGGGTTCCCGGTGCTCGTCGGGGCGTCGCGGAAGTCGTTTCTCGGGCAGATCCTCGGCCTGCCGGTGGAGGAGAGGCTCGAGGGGACGATCGGAGCGTGCGCGGCCGCGGTGCTCGCGGGAGCGGACATGCTCCGCGTGCACGAGCCGCTTCCGGTCTCGCGCGCGGTGCGCGTCGTCGAGGCGATCCGGCGGGGAGAAGCCTGAGGAGGAGCGCGGTGCCCACGGTCGAACACCTGTCGTTCCGCGTCTATGACGTCATCGACTTCGCCGTCGTCTGGTTCCTTCTCTACCGGCTTCTCCTCATCGTCAAGGGAACCCGCGCCTCGCAGATGTTTCTCGGGCTCGCGGTGATCTACTTCGTCTCGTGGCTGGCGGACTACTTCCAGCTCACCGGCCTCAACCGGATTTTCTCGAGCCTGAAGACCCTCTGGATCTTCGCCTTCGTGATCCTGTTTCAGCCGGAGCTTCGCCGCTCCCTGGCGCAGATGGGACAGTTCAGGCTCTTCCGATTCCTCTTCCCGATCCAGCCGACCGAGTCGCTCGAGGAGATCGCGAAGGCGGTGCGCGTCATGTCGCGCAAGCGGATCGGCGGGCTGGTCGTCCTCTCCCGGGGCGCGGGGCTCCGCAACATCATCGAGTCCGGCCATCACGTCGACGCGAAGGTCTCCGCAGAGCTCATCGTCACCATCTTCACGAACTACTCCCCGCTCCACGACGGGGCGGTCGTCATCCGCGACTCGACGCTCATCGCCGCCGGCTGCATTCTTCCCCTCTCGCAGGACCGCTCCCGCGTCGGTACGCTCGGCACGCACCACCGCGCCGCGCTCGGCCTCACCGAGGAGACCGACGCCCTCGTCGTGGTCGTCTCCGAGGAGACGGGGAACATCTCGATCGCGAACCGGGGGACTCTCCGGCGCTGCGCGGACGACCGGGAGCTTGTCGAGCGTATGACGAAGATCCTCCGGGCGGGGGCGAAGGAAGAGATCGAGTAGAGAGGCTCTCGCCAAGGCCCGCGCGGCATGACGAGCGCGAACCGCGGCGGTCCCGGGGCGGCGGGAAGGTGCGGGCCCCGCGCGTAGCCCGATCAGCTCGCCGGGGGCCGCGGATCGACGAGCCTGCCGAAGAGGTCGGTGCGGCGGTCGACCATCCAGTCGTTCCTCCCGGTCGGGTCCTTCCTCTCCGCCTCGGCCGGATCGATCTCCACGATGCCGACATCGACGCCGCTCGAGGGCGCGCGGATCAGGACCTTCCCGCCCGGTCCGACCACCTGGCTCTCGCCGATGAAAGCGAACGAACGCCCTCCGCGCTCGTCCGTTCCCGTTCTGTTGGCGGTGACGGCGAAGACGCGGTTCTCGAGGCAGCGCGTGCGCATCGCCTCGGGACAGTGCGGGAGGACGAGGTTGGAGGGATGGCAGAGGACCTTCGCCCCTCCGATCGCGAGAACGCGGGCGACCTCGGGGAAATACCAATCGAAACAGATGAGAAGGCCGACCTCGGTCCCTTCCGCGCGGACCGGTTCGAGCGGGGTGTCCCCGGGATCGAACCAATCCTTCTCGTCGAGAAAGAGATGCGCCTTGCGATAGACCGACGAGGTTCCGTCCGGACGCATGAGCGCGCAGGAGTTGAAGAGGCGCTCGCCGCTCCGCTCGGCGAAGCCGACGACGACCGTCGCCCGAAGCTCCCGGACCAGGCCGGCGAGAAACCGCTCCGTCGGACCTCCGGGAAACGGCTCGCCGAACGAGAGGGCCTCCTCCCGCGAAAGGAAGAGATAGCCGGTGGAGGCGAGCTCCGGAAGGACGAGCAGGTCGGCCCCGCGCGCGCGCTCCCGCGCGATGCGCCCGATCCTCCCGAGGTTCTCCTCGCGCTTCCCGAAGGCCGGGTCGAACTGCAGGTAGCCGACTCGCATCTCTGCCCCTCTCCCCGCCCGGCCGGGCGCCCGAATCGGGCCCGGCCTCGATCGTGCAAGCGTCCGAATCGCGTGCCCACACCAGGCTAGCCGCCCCGTTCGCCCCGCGCAACGCCCCATTGCAAAAGGGAGCGCCCCGCAGGAGCGTCTCCGCCGCGGGCCCCGGGCGGTCGATTCAACCTATTTCGCGGCAAGGCCTTAAGGCGGCACCACCCTTCCCGACCGGTGGCACGCTTCCTGCGGATCCACAGAGCGCTGCTCTTCCCCGAGGTATTCAAAATGAAACTCGGGAAGTACACCGCTCGACTCCGGAAGCGCGGTGCGTACGAGCCGTCGTTCTGCTATATGATGGACACGCTCCTTCAGTCGCGCATCGCGACAAGGAACGAGTCCAACCGCGACTTCTACGACGAGGACGTGAACGTCTACCTCGCGCTCCTCTTGAACTCCCTGGTGACCGACCGCTTTCACAGGACCACGGCGAGGTACATCGTGAGACGCCCGAGCGATCTTTGCGAGATCCTCGATCACGCGGAGAACCTCTACGCCAAACGCGAGATCTACCGGGCGAACGGGGACTTCCTGCTCGTGCAGAGCGGCGTCTTCCAGGTTCCGAGGGAGGATGCGGCCTCGCGGGCGGACCTCG
>JBDRFQ010000384.1:0-8695 GCA_043818685.1 Candidatus Eiseniibacteriota bacterium | reverse complement strand
AGAGGAACCCCGGCCACCGCGAAGCCGGTCGCCGTCGGCGGGTGCGCGTGGACTATCGCCCCGACGGCGGCCCGCGCTCCGTAGACCGCGAGATGCGTGGCCGCTTCCGAGGACGGCTTTCCCCCGCCCGCGAGCCGGCGGCCGGCCCCGTCGACGGTCACGAGATCCTCGGTCCGCAGACGTCCCTTGGGAGCCCCCGCGGGGGTCATGAGAAAGCGATCCTCGCCGACGCGGATCGAGAGGTTCCCCTCCGTCGATACGACGAGCGACTTTTCGTAGAGAAGGCGCCCGATCTCGACGAGGAGACGGGCCGCTTCGTCCGAGGCGGGGAAGCTCACGGCGTCGCGCGCTCCTGGGGGGAGGCCGCCCCCCCTATCTCCACCGCATCGACGACCCCGACGATGAGGCTGCGAACCGGAATCCCGGCGCTCCCGAAGATCGCTTCCGCGGCGTGCCCTTCCTGGGTGACGAGAACACGGTCCCCCCGGCCCGCGTCGACCGTGTCCACGGCGAAGAAGGTCTCTCCGTCCGCCGCTCCCTCCGGCGTCACCGGCTGGACGACGAGGAGCTTCCGCCTTCCGAGCGAGGCGTGCCGGACCGTGGAGACCATCTGGCCGATGACCCTCCCGAGTATCACTCGTCGACCTCCACCCGGTCCGCGATGCCGAGAATCGTGACGTCGCTCGGAATCTCCGGACCCGGGAACGCCTTCGCCGCCTCCCGCTTCTCCACGAAGTAGACCCGTTCCCCCGGCCCCGCGCTCACGGTGTCGATCGCGACGAGGGGCCGGTCGATCGGGCGGTCCTCGGCGTCCACCGGCTGCACGATGAGGAGGCGCTTCCCGATGAGCGACTCCACCTTGCGCGTGGCAACCACCGTTCCGATCACCCGGCCGAGTCTCATGCGAGCCACTCCCCGGTGATCTTCTCGTGCGTCTCCGCCGCGGGGGAGGGGATGACGATCTCCGCGACGAGCTTGTTCTCCCGGCGCGCCTCGGCCGCCCCCGCGGAGACCGCCGCCTCCACGTCGGGGAGGTCCCCGGTGAGAACCAGGTACCCCTTTCCGCCGGTGCGGCGCGCGAGATGAACGCGGAGAAGGCGGACCGGCGCGGCCTTCGCCGCGGCGTCGGCGGCGCGCACGATCGACGCGACGGCGGCCGTCTCGATCACCCCGATCGCATCGATCGGAACGTCGGGGGCTTCTCCCCGAAGAAGGGGGACGATCGTCTCGTGAACGGCCGGGAGAAAGACCCGGTCGACGAGGTGCTCGCCCGCCGCATCGGCGCCCCTCTCGTACGCGGACTCGACCGAGGCGACGTCCCCGCGAAAGAGGACGAGGTACTTCCCGGGGTCGAGCGGGCGGGACTCGAGGAGGTCGACGCGCGCGCGCTTCACGACGGCGTCCGCCGTCTTGAACCCGACCGCGATGGAATCGATCTCGAGAAGGGCAAGCGCTTCCACGGTTACACGATCCTGAATCGATCGACGAGGACGCACCGCCTCGGTCGCGTGAAGGTTCTCGCGTTCGTCAGGCCGTCCCCGGTCGGGCTCGCGATCGTGAAGCTCGTGTACCCCTCGCCCCCGAACCCCAGGCCGGCGTAATTCGGTCCGTTCTTGACGAAAATCGACGTGTTGATGATTCGCGCCATCTTGCTCAGCTTGTCGATGTTTTTCGAGTGCATGCTTGCCGTGTGGCGGAACCCGTGCTCCGCGCGCCGGGCGAGATCGATCCCCGCGTCGGCGTTCGGGACCCGCGCGAGAGGGAGAACCGGCATGAGGAGCTCGGTCCAAACGAAGGGGTGCTCCTGGGGAACCTCGACGAGGATCAGGCGGGGATCGCCGTGTCCCGCCGCCCCGATCGCGTCGAGGATTCTCCCCGCGTCCTTCCCGACGAGGCTCTTCTCGACGACCGAGTGGGCGCAGGGTCCCCGGTCCTCGGCGAGCACGAGCTTTTTGAGCTTCCCGATCGCCGCCCCCTCGATCTCGTGGGCGCCCGCGCGGCGCATCTCCTCCTTGAGGCGGTCGGCCGCCGAGGCGACGCAGAGGACCTCCTTCTCGTCGGTGCAGATGATGTTGTTGTCGAGGGAGGCGCCGAGCACGAGGTCGCGCCCCGCCTGCCTGAGGTCGGCGGTTTCGTCGACGACAGCGGGCGGGTTTCCGGGGCCGGCCGCGACGACGCGCTTTCCGGACCGCATCGCCTCGGCGACGACTCCGGGGCCTCCGGTCACGACGAGGAGGGCGATCTCCGGGTGCCTCATGATCGCCTGGGCGATCTCGACGGTCGGCTCCCGAACGGCGGTGAAGACGAAGGGCGGGCCCCCCGCCCCGTGCGCCGCCTCGTTGAGGATCCCGACGCACCGGTTCGTGCACCGCTTCGCGGCGGGATGCGCGTTGAAGACGACCGCGTTCCCACCGGCGAGCATGCCGATCCCGTTGTTGATGACCGTTTCGGTCGGGTTCGTCGAGGGAACGATCGCGCCGACGACGCCGTACGGGGCGTAGTCGACGAGGGTGAGCCCGTGGTCGCCGGTCATCGCGCGCGGCTCGAGGATCTCCATCCCGGGGGTTTTCTGGGCGACGAGGAGGTTCTTCCGGACCTTGTCCTCCGCGCGTCCCATCCCGGTCTCGGAGACGGCGAGGGCGGCGAGCTCGTCCGCCGCGTCGCATGCCGCCCCGCGGATCGCCTCGATCATCATGCGGCGGGTCTCGAGCGAGAGCGAGGAGATCTCATCGAACGCCCTCCGCGCCCCGCGGATCGCGCTCTCCAGATCGTCGAAGAGGCCGGTCTCCGGGCGCGCGGGGAGGGCCTCCGGCGAGCATGCGGAGGCCCGCAGCTTTTCGAGAACTCGATCGACGATCGAGTCGATGGTTCTGTCGTCGTTCGGCACGGGATCAGCCGCTCTTCTGGAAGGTGATCGTTCCTCCCACCTCGACCGTGTCGATGATACCGATGATGACGGCGTCGACGGGGCGGTTCTCGGTCGCCGCGGTGAGGCGCGCGCTCGACCCCTGGGCGCAGAGCACGACCTCGCTCTCTCCGGCGCCGACGGCGTCCGCCGCGACGAACGTGGATCCGGTCGGCTTCCCTCCGACGTCGAGCACCCGCACCACGAGAAGCTTCAGGCCTTCGAGCTTCTCGTCCTTGCGGGTCGCGACGACCGTCCCCTCCACCCTTCCGAGAACCACTGAGGTGCCCTCCCCGAAGCCGGACTACTTCGAATCGGGTTCGGACTTGCCGATCGGCAAGACGTCTTCCAGGTTCTTGTGCGGTCTCGGAATCACGTGGACCGCCACGAGCTCCCCGACCCGGCTTGCCGCGGCGGCCCCCGCTTCCGTCGCCGCGCGAACGGCGGCGACGTCCCCGCGGACTATCGCGGTGACGTACCCCCCGCCGACTCGCTCGTAGTTAACGAGCTTCACCTTCGCCGCCTTCACCATCGCGTCGGAGGCCTCGACCATCCCCACGAACCCGCGGCATTCGATCAGGCCCAGTGCTTCGCCCATCGATCCTCTCCTTGTGGCGGTCTCCGGACGCTCCGCGCCCGGATGGAAAAACCGAATTCCCTGAAGAAACTGAACGGAAACTACCAGAACGAGTTACACCCTGTCAACGCTCCTCATCCGGACTTCCGAAAGGACTCCTCGAGCCGGTTCCAGAGCTCCTCGCACACGCCGGCCGCCTCGGGGCCGATGGCGAGATCCTTCCCCTTCCGGACCGACCGGGGATGAACGGGCGCGACGACGTCGTCGCCCGGGTAGGGGGCGCCGACGAACTCGTAGATGCGCCTCATGAAGACGCCGGGGTCGGTCACCATGTCTTCGTAGCGGCAGAGAAGAACCCGCTTCTCGCCTCGGAGATCGAGATCGAAGTAGAAGCGGTTCCGGACGTACCAGAAGAGGGCCGCCGCGTCGGCGGGGCTCATCCCCTCGGAGAAGCGGCGGAGAACGAGCTCGCGGGTCTCCGGCGAGACGCCCTCCGCCCTCCAGTTCGCCGTGTCTCCCTCCACGATGGACCGAAGGTCCCGAATGCCGTTCTCGGGCCCGAATTTCCTCATGTTCGAATAGGCGACATCTTTATAATGCCGGTACATCCAGAGCGCCTTCGAGCCCTCCATCTCGTCGAGGAGCCGGAGGATGTTCTGGCTCTCGACGAGGGGCTTGAGGACCACGAGCGGGACGCGGTGGGATTCGATCGCCCTCCGGACCGAGGGCAGCGGGTTGAGCCGGAGGTTCTCCTCCCGGTCCAGGCTCGAGAGCTCGCTCATCTCCCGATACACCTTGACGTTCAGGTCCCTCTGGAAGAGGTCGTTCATCATGGTGGTCCCGGAGCGCTGGCAGCCGACGATCAGGAGAACCCTTCGGGCTCCCCCGGGCCCGAGCCGGGCTCTCTGGTAGATCTCTTTCCAGAGACGGAACCACTTCCAGGAGAGCCAGCTCATTCCCTGGAGATCGTGGGCGCCCTTCTCTCTTGCGCTCATTGCGGAACCCTCTCCCCGCCGGGCCTGTTCGTTGCCGCCCCCAGGGCGGCCGCGACTCGGCCCCGCAGCAGCTGACCGCGAAGGACGACGTTAGCACGGGGGGCCGCCCCACCGCCAGACCGGAAACGGGGGCGCCCCGCGTCTCGGATTCCCGCAGTTCCCCGCCGCCGGGGAACCCCCAGGAGCGCTCCGCGGGCGGGTCGCCGGATGCTTCTTTCATTCCCGAAAGGGTGATGAATGTGGTATGATCTCATACGTTCAACGCTGTTCGTAGATCGCTTCCCTCTTTCGGAGACCGGCGGATTTGCGGATGCCGGCCGGAGGTGGTTCGGAATGGCCGCCGAGATCATAGGCGCCGGCCGCGTGCCCTGCGGCGCCCGCGCCCGAGTCCTTGTCCTCTTCCTCGTCTCGGTCCTTCGCGCCTCCGCATGGGGCGCTCCGACGATCTCGATCGAGCCGGCCGTTCTCACCGTCGATCCGTCCGACCTCTTCGGTCTGCGGATCATGGTCGACGCGGAGGCGGACACCTTCTCCAACTTCGATGTGGTCGTGAGAATCGACCCGGGCCGGGTCGAGTTCGTCGAGGCGCTCGAAGGCTCCCTTTACGTGAACTCCGGGTACAACACGTGGTTCGAGTTCGAGGAGGAATCGACGGGAGTCTGGGAGGTGTTCGACGTGATCTTCCCCGCGGGGAGCTTCCTCGTGGCCCCCGGAGAGCTGGCGCGCCTCCGGCTTCGGGCGCTCGCGGACGGCTGCTCCGCGATCGAGTTTCTTTCCGTCGCTCTGAAAGACATCGACCGCCTCCCCATCGAGCCGGTTGAAACCGAGAACGGGCTCGTTCGAATCGGGAGCTTCAGCGCGGTGCCGGATGCGGAAACCGCGCAGGGGCGCGGGGGACTCGGAGCACCGTACCCGAACCCCACGCGCGGGCCGGTCCGAATCGCGTGGTTCTCCCCCACGGAGGTCTTCTTCCCGCCCCCCTTTGTCGGCGTGTACGACCTGAGGGGCCGCATAGTTGGAGAGGCGGAAATCGTGTCGCCCGGGAGACCATCCTGGTTCTTCTGGAACGGCCGCGACCTCTCCGGCGTCGAGGTGCCTGCCGGCGTCTACTTTTTCCGAGCGAGATGCGGTCTGTCAAGTGCCGCGCGCCGCATCGTCATTCTTCGTTAACCGGATCGTCAGGCGGGAGAGGGCCAAGGGGGTGCTCAAGCGCCCCGCACAGGCTGGCTTGCGTGTGAATGGTCGTCTGGACATCATTCTCGTTTGACATGGATGAGGCAATGATGTATCATGCGTCGCGCAGATTGGGATCCATACAGCAGATAGGTGGAGAACCGCACAGCGAGGCCGCCCGAGCGACGCAGCTTCTAGGGAAGATCCGGCCTTGAGAAGTCGGAGTCGATCAATCGGCCGGGCGGCAGAATTCGCCGCTCACGGGTTCTCTCACCCTCCCGGGATGGGTGCGACCTGTCCTTGATGAGCCGGTGCGCGGACCCACTAGGGAGCACGAGTCCTCCGTGTCGGCGCGTGTGTCGGGGAGACAGATTCCACATCGTGTGCTGCTTCCTCAGGAATCTCCCGCAGGATCTTCGAACCGAGGAGGTCAGTCATGATCCGCTCACTCCGTTCCCCGAGAGAGCTCACCGCCGCATGCATGTTCGTTCTGACCGCGCTGATCGCGACAGGAGCGCGCGCGGGCGCGCCCTTCGTTATCGAGACCGTGGACGCCGCGGGAGACGTCGGCTTCTACAGCTCGCTCGTGCTGGACGCAGATGGGAACCCGCACATAGGCTACTTTGAAAACGCGGACGATGATCTCAGGTACGCTTGGAAGTCGGGGGGAATCTGGACGATTGAGACCGTCGACGCGCCGGGAGACGTCGGGGCCTATTGTTCCCTCGCACTGGATGAAGACGGGAACGCGCACATCGGCTACTTCGACAGGACGAACCGCCATCTCAAGTACGCCAGGAAGTCGGAAGGGGTTTGGACGACGGAGACCGTGGATCCCACGGGAGCAACGGGTTGGAGCGTCTCGCTCGTCCTGGATTCAGAGGCGAATCCTCACATCAGCTACCATGAGTGGTATCCGGGTCTGAATCTCAAGTACGCCACCAAGTCGGGAGGCATCTGGACGATCGAATTCGCGGACACCGTGGGATTCTTGGGCGCTTACCATACGTCGATCGCGCTGGATGCCGAGGGAGATCCCGGGATCAGCTACTACGACTACCCGAATGGCCGTCTCAAGTTCGCCGCCAAGTCGGGGGGCGTATGGTCGGCGGAAGTCGTAGTCCCCGGAGGTGGTGGAGGGGTGGGCGCGTTGAGCTCACTTGAGTTTGATGCGACAGGGAACCCCCACATCAGCTATGACGATCAGCTTGACTGGGGGAATCAGCAGATCAGGTATGCCACCAAGTCCGGGGGCCTATGGAGCACCGAGATCGTGGACCACGTGCAGCAACCAGGTTGGCCAACGTCCCTTGAGCTGGACGGGGAGGAGAATCCTCACATCAGCTACAACGACTTGTGGACCGGCGAGCTCAAGTACGCCAGGAAGTTGGAGGGGGTCTGGATCATCGACACGGTGGAGGTCACGGGGGCGGGGGGGCCGAACAATGCCTACTCCTCACTCGAGCTGGATGCCTACGGGAACCCCCGCATCAGTTACTACGACATGAATTCGGGCGATCTCATGTATGCGATGGGCGGCGAGAACATCGTGTGTGATCCGGATCCGCGGTACCTGACGGTCGCGGTTCCGACGAACACGGTGGACGTGGAGTATCTGGGTGGGGGCGGCGGCCTGGTGTACGGCTACTCGATCTCGGTAAGCTGGGATCCGGGCAAGGTGACGATGGACTCGATCACCCAGGGGAGCCTTCTCTCCGACGCGGGGAACACGTGGTTCTTCGTGAGCGGGAGCGGGAGCTCGCGGACGGTCGACTGCGTGCTCACCGGGGCGCATCCGGGCGTGAGCGGCCCGGGGACCATGTTCACGATCAGCTTCACGGGCGCGGGCTACGGGACGAGCCCGGTCGACCTCACGATCATCAAGGTGCGGGACAACGCCAACCAGAGCCTCCCCGGCTTCTACGAGGACGACGGGGAGATTCACGTCGACATCACGAGCCCAGTGGTGACGGACGTGCACCTGGCGAACCTGACCCTCGCCCATACGGACGACTACGCCAAGGACACCGACGACCTCGAGCTGACCGCGGACGTGTCGGACGACTATGGTCTTTCGGCGTCGGACATCACGGCCAACCTCTCGGCGCTTCTGGACGGGGGTGGGACGGCGGTGCCGGCGGAGGACTACTCGCTCGGTGTGGCGACCTGGACGGTGGCTCTCGCGAACGTGGACCTCACGTCGGACGGCTCGAAGAGCGTGACGGTGACGGCGACGGACGGCCTCGGGAACAGCGGGAGCGGTTCGGACGCGATCATCGTGGACAACACAGCGCCCGGCGCGATCACCGGTTTCGACGCGGCTCCGCACCACGAGCGGGTGTCGATGGCGTGGGCGAACCCGAGCGGCCTAGACACGTACTACTACGGGGTTCTCGTCCGCTACGACGGGGGCGGGGACTATCCGGAGTACGGGACGCTCGGGGCCTATCCGGCGGACGAGACCGGCGGCGACGGCGACGCGTACGACCAGATCGGGGTCGTGACGGGCGGCGATCACACCATCGCGGCTCGCGACATCTACTACTACACGGCGTTCGCGTACGACTGGGCGCTGAACTACGGCCCTGCGGCGACGTCGGCCGAGGACCGTGCGACGAACTACTGGCTCGGGGACGTGACGGACGATCTGACTCCGGGCGGTCCGTACGACGGCCTCGTGGACGCGAACGACTTCAACGAGCTCTCGGCCCACTACTGGGAGTACAGCCCGGGGAGCCCGCCGGTCGGTCCGTTCAACGAGTGCGACGTGGGTCCGACGGACACGGGGAGCCCGTTCGGGGTTCCGGAGCCGGACGACTACATCGACTTCGAGGACCTGATCCTCTTCGCGCTGAACTACAACGTGGTGACGCCGACGGGGAAGGTGTTCCCGGAGGTGCGCCTGGCGGGGAAGGCGGAGGCGGGCGCTCCGTCGCTGGTGCTGAAGAGCGAGGGTCCTGCGGAGGTCGGGAAGGAGTGGTCGGTTTCACTCTGTCTCGGCGGGAACGCGGATGCGGTGAAGGGCGTGAGCGTCGTCCTCGCTCA
>JBDRFQ010000383.1:0-2726 GCA_043818685.1 Candidatus Eiseniibacteriota bacterium | reverse complement strand
CCGCCCGCCCGACTCGATGCGGACGAAGTAGGCGCCCGCGGCGACCCGCTCGCCGCAACGGTTGGTGCCGTCCCACGAGATCTCATTCCGGCCCGCCGGGTAGGTGTCATTGCCAAGGACTTGAACAAGACGCCCGGTGACGTCGTGGACTGACAGGAATGCGGGGCCGCGCTTCGCCAGATCGAACGCGATGCGTGTGCCGCCTCCGGTCGGATTCGGAAACGGCATGTGAAGGCGGAAACCGAAGGTGGGTTCAGCGGAGTCGCCAACACTGCTGTAGCTGCCCGGCGTCAGAATGACGAGAGCCATCTTTGAGAGCGCGATCTCGACCGACTGCGGGAAGCCGTCGGCGGCTATGGCATCGGACGCGATCGTGCCCGGGTTGATCGTCCCCTCGCCCATGTACTCCGAGTCCTGCGAGTTCACAGCCTCCGTCCAGTCGCCGCCGATGGGGACCCCGATCCGGTAGTTCCCGAAGTCCGTGTTGGAGAAATTCGCAACGACCACGACATCATCTCCGCTGTAGTTGGTCCTGTGGAACGCGATGACGTTCGAACCGTCATTCACGTGGAAGATGTTGATCCCGGCGTCGGCGCGGAGCGCCGGGTTCGAGGTTCTCAGATGGATGACGTCGGAGAAGTAGTCGAAGATCCCGGCGTAGGCGGTCTTGTGCGACCAGTCGATGCGGTTCCCGGCGTCGGTCCCGAAATCGTTATCCTCGAGCCACTCGGTGCCCTGGAGAATGGCCGGGATGCCGGGAGCCGTAAGGACAATGCCCTGCGCGAGCTTCACGCGGCCCTTCGCCCAGGCATCGTCGTGAGGGGACGTCGTGTCGATCGTCTTGACCATCCGCTGCCCGCCGCTCGAGGGCCAGGCCTCATCGTGGAGTTCCAGGTAGTTCATCGCGTACCGGCCCCACAGGTATTCGCCGCCGCCGTCGAGGATGTCGGCGATCACCCACATCTCCGGGTTGCCGGTGGCCGCGTCGATGATCTCTTCGCGGAGCCTGTCCGTGAAGTGGTCGTAGTACTGCGCGTCGAACCCCGCGCCGCCGAGGTGCGTAGGACGGGTGATCCACGAGTCGTCCGGCAGCTGCTCGGCGATGTTGATCTTGTCGATCCAGCGGCGATCCATCTCGTCGTTGAGCCACTGCATCAGACTCCACCCGGACGCATCCTGCGGGTAGATGTTCATGAAGTCTGTGGCGTCCATGCGGAACCCGTCCATCCGGTACTCGCCGAGCCACATGTGGGCGCTGTCGATGAACCAGCGACGCACGCCGTCCCGGTCGAAGTCGGCCTGGCTTCCCCACGGCGTCTCGATCACGGGGTTGTCGAAGTAGTACTGCGTCCCGTCGTAATACCAGAGGAAAGTGTCGCTGTGGGAAAAGTGGTTCCAGACGATGTCGTGGATGACGGCGATACCGCGCGCGTGGAGCGCGTCGACCATGGCGCGGACGTCGTCCGGATCGCCATAGTACGACTCCGGCGCCCACTGCGTGACGGGATTGTAGCCGGCCGAGTAATCCCACGGAAACTCGGTGATGGGACAGAGCTGGACGACATTGATGCCGAGCTCGGCAAGGTGATCGGCGCGTTCGGCTACGTTCACATACTTGGCCGGAAACGGGGCTGGGCCCCAGGGATCGTTGAGGCCGGCGAAAGTACCGACATGGAGCTGGTAGACCACCATCTCCTCGAAGTCCGGAACATCAAAGTCCTCCACCTGCCAATTGTAACGCGCCGGATCCTCCACGAAGGCGTTGTAGTTGTCTCCGGGATTCAGAGCCCGAGCCCGCGCGTCGGTGTTCCAGTGCGTGTTCTCGAAACAGTACTTGTACATGTCGCGGTCGGCGGCGGCGGGCACATGGAGAATGAAGTCCTCGCCGACGCGGTTCATGGAGTCGGACAGGCTCCACCCGTTGAATTCGCCCCGGACATGACAGACGGTCCGGTTGGGGGACCACACCCGGAAGACCACGCCCCCGCCCTCGGCCGGGGAGGCGCCGTACGTGGCGTGGGTGAGGGTCGTGAAGTCCATGACGAAGGCGGTCGCCGGGAGGTCGTTGGAGACGCCGTCCGGACCGAGGTAGTCGGTATCGGCTCCGTCATTGAGCTCGAACACGAACTCGATCGCGCTTGCGGCCGGCGCCGGAACCTGTGTTTCCCAGACGTCGTAGGGTCCCCGGTTCCCGATCCGGGCCGCGTCGACGAAAGTCACCCCGCCGCCGTCGACTCGAACGCGGACCGAGGTCAAGTCGTTCGCCCAGCTCTGGAGGCGAACAGCAAACGGCTGCCCGGAGAGCGGGCAGAGCGGCGTGCGGTCGAGAAGCGGAATGTGAGAGATCCCGGTCCACTCGACATTGCCGTCGGGCCCGGCCGCGGGGGCGGCCTGCACCGTGAACACAACGAACGCGATGGCGGAAAGAACGGTTCGCACCGGCGTCTCCTCAGCGGGGGTTCGGGTGAAAGGGCACAGCCTACCGATAGTATACCATGCCGCACGGAAGGAAGCAAACCGCATGCATTGCGCCGCGCGCCGCGCCTGCAACCCGGGTTCCCCGATGGACCCGGGCCGGTGCAGCCTTGGAGACACGACCGAGGCCTTGACCCGTGGGAATGATGGATTCTCCGCGAGAAGGTCTTGTCGGGTATGTATGGACTTGTTGTCCGGCGAGGAGGACAATAGCACCGACAGTGGACGAGACTTACACCATGCCGTTCATT
>JBDRFQ010000382.1:0-9793 GCA_043818685.1 Candidatus Eiseniibacteriota bacterium | reverse complement strand
GGAAGAGGGATCCCTGTACCATCGCAGCACCTCGTGGGTGAAAAGTGGTCTCGCTGTCCACACGGCCATCCTACTCGCTAGAATGGCCCCCCACGAGGTCTTCTTATGCCCTGAACCCCACCCTAAAGACGGATCAAGGTTGCCCCCCCCTCCGTTGACACCCCCTCGCTCGTCTGGTACATTCCGCCCGCCGGATTGCTCGGGGAGGTTCCCGATCCGGGGCGCCCGCCGCCCGGGGGAGGCGCTTCGCGGCGTCCCGTGGCGGTGGAGCCCGAAGGGAGGAGGCAGAATGCGCGACCCGTGCCGGCTGCTTCTCGCGGCCCTCTTGTCGATCGTTCTCATCCGTCCGGCGGGGGCGCAGGCGCCGGAGGAGGACCCGACCAACCTGGTCGACGCCCCGACCGCCACGGTCATCCCCCACGCCTCCTACGACTCGGGGCTCCGCCTCTACGCCGGGGGGGGAGTCCTCTTCCGCGTGAGGGTCGGGATCCGGGAGACGGTTCACTTCGGCGCGTCGTTCGGGGGGACGAACTTCATCGGGAGCGGCGATCCGGACTGGAACCCGCGGGTCGAGTTCCTCTTCAAGGGGGTTCTCCTCCGCGAGTCGTACCTCGGCCCCGCCGTCGCGTTCGGATTCGACTCGCAGGGGCAGGGCTTCTACAGCGGCGAATGGGACCGCTACCAGTACAAGTCGCGGGGGTTCTACGCGGTGGCGAGCAAGCATTTCCTCTTTCTCGGCGATCTCGGCCTCCACGCCGGGGCGAACTACAGCCTCGAGAGAGGGGACGACGAGAAGGACATCGTCGCGTTCTTCGGGCTCGAGAAGTCGATCCACCCCGCGCTCGACCTTCTCGTCGAGTACGACCTGGCGACGAACGACAACGACGACAACGGGGTTTTCGGCGAGGGGAAGGGGTACCTCAACGCCGCCCTGCTCTGGCGGGTCTCGGACAGCGTGTTTCTCGAGGCGGACTTCCGCAACCTGCTCGAGAACGGGGTCGGGGAATCGGACAGCGGAGAGGCCGCGCGGTGGAGCCGCGAGCTTCAGATCGTGCATAGACAGTATTTTTAGATTTCAATGAGGCGCAGCCGCGATGCCGGAAGCCGCTCTCGACTTCGAGAAGCCGATCATCGAGCTGGAGAAGCGGATCGCCGAGCTCCGCCAACTCGCCCAGCAGGAGGGGCTCGAGGCGGGGAAGGAGCTCCGCGAGCTCGAGAAGAAGGCCGATCATCTCCGCAAGGAGGTCTTCTCGCGCCTCACCCGCTGGCAGAGGGTTCAGCTCGCCCGCCACCCGCTCCGCCCCTACACGCTCGACTACGTCGACCGGATCATGGACGAGTTCATCGAGCTTCACGGCGACCGCCTCTACGCGGACGACGGGGCGGTCGTCGCCGGGCTCGCCACCTTCGAGGGGAGGAAGATCGTCCTCATCGGCCAGCAGAAGGGGCGTGAGACGAAGGAGAAGCTCGCCCGGAACTTCGGGATGATGCACCCGGAGGGATACCGGAAGGCGCTCCGCCTCATGCGTCTCGCGGAGAAGTTCCGCCTGCCGGTGGTCACCTTGGTGGACACACCGGGGGCCTACCCGGGCATCCAGGCGGAAGAGCGGGGCCAGGCGAACGCGATCGCCGAGAACATCCTGGCGATGACGAGGATTCGCACACCGATGGTCTCGGTCATCATCGGCGAGGGGGGGAGCGGGGGCGCCCTCGCGATCGCCGTCACCGACCGGGTCCTCATGATGGAGAACGCGATCTACTCGGTTATCTCGCCGGAAGGGTGCGCGGCGATCCTCTGGTCGGATCGGGCGATGGCCGAGCAGGCGGCCGAGTCGCTCCGGATCACGGCCCCCGATCTCAAGGAGTTCGGCATCATCGACCTCGTCATCATGGAGCCGCTGGGCGGGGCGCACCGGGATCCCGGGACGGCGGCACAGTCTGTTCGGGACGCCCTCCGGGAGGTGCTCGACGGCCTCGGGTCCATCCCGATCGACCGTCTCCTCGAGGAGCGCGCCGCGAAGTACCTCCGAATGGGCGTCTTCCTCGATCCGGATGGCGGCGTCTCCGGCCGGTGACACGTGTTCTCCCCTAGGGGACAGTCCCGCGCCCCCGGAGCCGGCTTAGAGGCGCAATCCGTTGTCAACTCTCGGGATAGAAAGACCTCTCTCCCGCGGTCCGGGGAACGCTTCTTGCTCCCTCATGACCAGAACGCCTCGTTTGCCGCCGGGGTGCGGTAGGGCGACCGTATGACCACGATCACCCATGCGGCGGCGGGGGCGGCGATAGGGTCACTCGGGCTGGGTTCTCCCGCGTCGTTCCTGGCCGGGATGGCGTCGCACCTGCCCATGGACTTCGTACCCCATTGGGACATCAAGAGAACGTGGATCGACACTCTGCTGACGCTCGGCGCTCTCGGCGCCGCATTCGCCCTGACCGGATCCTCTCCACTCTTCTGGGGGGCGGCAGGGGCGGCGCTCCCCGATCTCGAGCACCTTCTCCCCCTGGGGCGGAAGTACTTCCCCGGGCACGGGGCACGTCACGGGAGGGCGCTCGGACGAAGCCACGCCGCCGAGCAGGTAGTCCTCCTTGCGCTCTTCCTGTTCGCCGCCGTGCGCCTCTACCGATGAGAACCCGCGGCGCCCTCCCCCTACTGGCCGGGCTCCTTCTCCTCGCGGCGGTGGTTCCTCCGTGGGTGCCGGGGGCGCCCGAGCTCGTCGGAGACGGAGAGGAGGGGATCTCGTACCGCTTCGTTCTTCCCGCACTCGTCCCCCAGCCGGTGGGCGGGGAGAGGGTGATGCTCCGTGCGAGGGGCCTCTCCATGCTCAGCGAGGAAGGGGCGCCCGCCGTTCCCGTGCAGGAGATTCTGGTCGCCCTCCCTCCGGGCGCCTCGGCGAGCGTCGAGGTCTCGGATCTCGTGATCGAGCGGACAAGCGAGTATCGAGTGGCCCCCTTCCCCCGGATGGACCGCGAGGAGAACGCCCATTTCGAGGTCGGTGAGCGGTATTCCGGGCGCCTCTTCCCTGAGGAGTGGGCGGAGGTTTCGCCCCCGGCGCGCCTCCGGGACCAGCGCGTCGCGACCGTCCGCGTCAACCCGGTTCGCCACGACTTCCGGAGCGGGGCGACCGAGATCCTCCGCTCGGCGATCATCCGGGTGCGTTTCTCCGGCGCCCGTAAGAGGGCGGGCGAGGCTCCGCCGCCGGACGCCTTCGAGCCAGTCTACCGGGAAGCCCTGGCGAACTACCGCTCGGGAATCGCCTGGCGCGAGAGGGCGGTCTCCGCGCGAAAGGCGCCGGCGGGCGACTCTTTCGCCTCGAGCCCGAACTGGGTGAAGGTCACCGTCTCGGAGAGGGGCCTCCACGCGATCTCGTACGAAGACTTCGTTGAGGCGGGGCACCTGAACCCGCGCGCCTCGATCGGCGACCCGCGCGCGCTCCGGATGTACGCGGGGAGCGGCCTGCCCCTGCCGGAGAAGGAGACGGCCGACCGCCCGGAATGGATGCGCCAGCTCGCGATCCGCGTCGCCGGCGAGGAGGACGGCTCCTTCGACGCGGGGGACCGGATCGAGTTCTTCGCGCTCCCGGCGAGCGGGTGGAGGGGAGAGTACGACCCGGACGCCCCGGAGTACTACGACCACCTCGAGCACCCTTACTCGTGGACGAACGCCTACTGGATCACCTGGGGAGGAGCGTTCGACGAGGGGCCGAAGAGGATGAGCCGGGTCTCCGCGGGCCCGGAAGCGGCTCCCGGCGCGGTCACGCTCGCCACCTTCCCCGACCGGGTCCACGGCGAGGAGAATAACATCAAGGACCTCACCCGCTTCGGGGAGGACGGCTGGTTCTGGGACAAGTACTCCCCCACGGAGAACAACAAGAGCTTTTTCGTCCAGGTCCTCGACGCGGACACCAGCCGGGACGGCAACGTCCGCATCCGTTTCTTCCACTACGCGGATGCGCTCGGGAGCTGCGGAACCGAGCGCGCCCGGATCAGCGTGAACGACGTCCCCTCGACCCTCCAGGAGTGGAGCAGCTGCGCGCTCGACGACGGGGCGCTCCAGCCCTTCGACTACGACTCCACCGCCCACTGGGTGAAGAACGGGTTCAACCGTTTCGACATCACCGTTGCCTTTCGGCAGAAGGTGTACCTCTGCTGGATCGAGATGGGCTTTGAGCGTTTCTTCCGCGCGCGGAGCGGGGAGCTCCACTTCCGCCTGGAGGAGCCCGGGGCGTACCGGATTCCGATCACGCGGCTCACGCCGGGGGCCGCGCGGGTCTTCGAGGTGACCGATCCTTTTGATGTCAAGGAACTGGGGGGCCTCTCCTCTGCCGGGGACAGCCTTCTTCTTCACGCCGCTCTCCCGGCGCCGGCGACGTTTCACGCGGTCGCCGACACGGCCTGGAAAACCCCCGTTTCCGTGGAGAGCGTGGTCCCGGCGAACCTCCGCGACGGGGCCGGGGTGGCCGAGTATCTCGTGATCTGCTACGACGAGTTCATCGGGGCAGTGTCCGAGCTCGTGGCGCACCGCTCGGCGGACTACTCGACTCGTGTTGTTCCCCTCTCCGCCGTGTACAACGAGTTCTCCTGGGGGGTGCGGGACGCGGTCGCGGTCCGTGATTTCCTCCTCCACGCGTACCACGAGTGGCCGGTCGAGAGGCGGCCGGTTTTCGTGCTCCTCGTCGGCGACGCGACCTCGGACTTCAAGGGGCACCTCGACTCCGCCCTCGAAACGCTTCTGCCGACCTTCTTCCGGGTCGACCGGGGGGGGAGCGACACGAACACCTACGCCACGGACGACTTCTTCGCATACCTCGACCCGGGCGAGGGTACGGGGGACCGGCTGCCCGACCTCGCGGTCGGCCGCCTGCCGGTCAACACGATCGGGGAGGCCCGGACGATCTTGGAGAAAACGGTGGAGTACGAGGCGGACCCCGAGTACGGACCCTGGCGGAACCGGCTTCTCTTCCTTGCGGACGACGAGGTCAAGAAGGACAAGTACGACTGCGCCTTCCTCCTCACGCACACCCAAGACACCGAATCGGTCGCCAACTCCGTGCCGGAGTACTTCGACAAGATCAAGGTCTACATGGTCGAGTACCCGCTCACGTCGGCCGGCCTCAAGCCGCTCGCCAAGAACTCGTACATCGGCTGGATCAAGGAGGGGTTCCTCCTCTCCAACTACCTCGGCCACGGCGGGGTGGACAAGATGGCGGACGAGGAGCTCCTCGTTCTCGCAGAGGTCTCGCCGCAGATCATGTCGAACGGGAAGCGTCTCCACGTGTTCTGCGCGTTTTCCTGCTCGATCGGCAGCTGGGACCTCCTCGATCGAAACTCGATGGGGGAGACGCTCCTGAAGATGGCCGGCGGGGGGGCGGTCGCGTCCTTCTCGTCGGACGCCCCGGCGTTCTCCGGCGTGAGCCTCGCGCTCGACACGACCTTCGTGGCGAAGCTCTTTCCGGAGAACCACGGAGTCCTTCCGCTCGGGCTCGCCGCGCAGGCGGCGAAATCGGTCGGCGGGACCCTGTCCGGCCGGAAGATCAACGACGAGAAGTACACGGTTCTCGGCGACCCCGCCCTCCTCGTCGGCGTCCCCGAGCTCGGCGTCCGGTTCCAGGGGGGCGGCGTGACCGCCTTCACGCGCGGGCGGGTGGACACGCTCTACGGGGAGGTGGTCGACACGACCGGTGCGCTCGTCGCCTCGTTCGACGGGACTGCGGAGGTTTCCATCTGGGGGATGGCGGACACCCTCGGCTACAGCTTCCTCGACACGGCGTGCTACGGGCAGCCGAACAACCCGAAGAAGCAGACCGCCACCTACAGCATGCTCGGTCCGACCTTCTTCCACGGGACGGCGGACGTGCGCGACGGACGCTTCGAAGCGCCGTTCTTCGTCCCCCGGGACACCCGGGTCGGGAGCTTCGGGCGGGCGAGCGTCTACATCCTCTCCTCCGGAGGGGCGCTCGACGGGTCCGGCGGAGACGACAGCGTGCGCGTGATCGCGGAGCCGCCGGGAACGGTCTGGAACGACACGCTCGGCCCGGAGGTCTCCTTCACGGTGAACGGGCATCCGGTGCGGGACGGAACCTCCTTCACGAAGAACTCGGTCTTCCGGCTCGAGCTCGAGGACGAGAGCGGGATCAACCTGCAGCAGAACGACAACTTTTACTCGCTGCACATCGTCTTCGACCGCGGCCGGCCGATCGACCTCACCTCTCTCTTCAAGTACGACAGGAACAGCTTCCGGAAGGGGGGGCTCTCCTTCCGGCTCTCCGATTTCCCCGATGTCTTCGTGCTCGAGGGACGCCACGACCTCGCCCTCCGGGCGTCCGACAACCTGAACAACAGGGCGGAAGAGGACTACAGCATCTTCGTGGTGGACGCCGCCTCAGAGCTGGCGTTCCGCGCGCCCGTTCTGAACTACCCGAATCCCTTCGACCCCGATCGGGACGGCACGACCCAGATCGCGGTCGATCTGACGAGGAGCGCCCAGGTCACCATCCAGATCCTCACGCACACCGGGAAGAGGATCCGGGAGATCGAGACCTCGACGGCGGAGACCGGTCTGTCGGTCCGGTTCGACTGGGATGGAAGGGACGCGGACGGGGATCTCGTCGCCAACGGGGTTTACCTGGTCCGGGCGGTGGCGCAGGCGGAAGACGGGTCGCAGAAGACGGAGTCGATCGGCAAGGTCGCGGTTCTCCGGGGGGTTCGATGAGCTTCCGGAAAACAAGGCGGCTTACCGATTATGAGGGTATACTCTCTTTTCGGAAGTGGTACGAAGAGGAACGCGAGAGGAGTTTCCGACAATGAACGGTAGAGCCTGGACCCTTCTAGTTGTGATGGTTCTCGGCGCGTGCGGCGCGGCGAACGTGCAGGCGGTCTCGGACGGCGCGCCCCAGTCGATCGCCCCGCTCATGACCCCGAACGCGCGCGCCGCCGGCATGGGGCAGTGCTTCGTCTCGGTCGCGGATGACGCGACCGCCTCCTTCTGGAACGCGGGAGGTCTCGCCTGGCAGACCGAGCCGGACGTGGTTCTCTACTATTCGAAGCTCGCCGAGGGGCTCGCGGACGACATCTCCTACAACTACCTCGCGTACTCACGGCCGATGTGGGGGGGCGGGCTCGGGGTCGGGATCATCTTCCTGAACCTCGGGGAGTCCGACATCATCGACGAGCAGGGGACGGTCCTCGGGAACTTCAATTCGTTCGACTTCATCCCGATGGTCGCCTACGGCGCCGCCTTGACCGAGAACCTCGCCTACGGGGCTTCGTTCAAGTTCATCTACTCGAGGCTCTCCCCGCAGATCAAGGAGCTCGGGATCGACGACGGGACCGGAATCAGCTTCGGCGGGGACCTTTCGCTCCTCTACCGGATACCGGGGATCCGCTTGCAGGCGGGGATGATGGTTCAGAACCTCGGGCTCGACATCGTGTACAACGACCAGAACCAGCCGGAGGACCTGCCGCGGAACCTCAAGGCGGGCGTCAGCTGGAGGCCGGTCGAGAGCCAGCTGAACAAGTTCCTTCTCACCACCGAGCTGACAAAGAACCTCGTCTACATGGAGGGGGAGACGATTCTCAAAGGGGGCTTCGAGTACACGTACTACGACATGGCGGCCGGCCGGGTCGGCTACATCTACGACCACGAGGGGCGAATCGAGGACTATACCTTCGGGGTCGGCCTCAAGGTGAAGTCGATCGGGCTCCGGTTCGACTGGGCGTCCGTGCCGCAGGCGGAGGATCTCCCCCGCGTCAACCGGTTCGCCCTTGGCTTCACCTACTAGCCCGGGGGAGACAGACCGCAACATGGTTCAGCGCATCGGGCGGCGGTTCGTTCTCCTCCTGCTCCTCCCTTTTCTCTTCGCGTCCGGCGCGGAAGCGTCGCGCGTGCGGATCGATCGGCCCCAGGACAGGGGGAACGCCGGGGCCGAGGGGCGGGCGCCCCGGCTCCGGCATTTCCCGGACGTGATCGGCGGAGGACCTCTCCGGCCGCTTCTCCCCGGGTCGGGACGATCCTACGCCGACCTCCTCAAGGCGCCCGGCGCGGCGCCCGCCGCGAGCTTTCGCGTCGCGGTGCTGCGCGTCGAGTTCGAGAACGACTCGGCCGGCGAGACGACCACCGGGAACGGGCGCTTCATCCTGGAAGACGACGGCGGCGACTGGTTCATCGACACCCCGCCGCACGACTCGGTCTACTTCAACACGCACCTCGCGGTTCTTCGCCGCTACTACGAGGCCCAGTCGTACGGCAGGCTCCGGATCGAGTGGGAGATCTTCCCGAAGAGCCTGAACGCCGGCGAGTACCGGCTCCACGACACGGCGGACTACCTCCCCGCGGGCTCTCCGGACTCCTGGAACCTCGACGATCGCGTGGACGGCCTCATCCGTCTGTGCAAGGACGCGCTCGCGCTCGTCGACACGGTCGATCCGGGCGTCGACTTCTCCGCCTACGACGGCTACATGATCATCCACGCGGGGCCCGATCTTCAGACCGACGTGAACGGCGACTCGCCGGGCGACGTTCCGAGCTTCTTCCTTTCGTTCGGCGGCGAGGACTCGGTGGTCGTCGACCGCGACGCGGGGGACTCTCTCCTCGTGCGCGGGGTGACGATGATCCCCGAGTACAACAGCCAGGACGGCTTCCTCTTCGGCCTGAACGGCGTGATCGCCCACGAGTTCGGACACCAGCTGGGGCTCCCGGATCTCTACAACACGGAGTACAGCTGGCCGGCGGTCGGCGTTTGGGGCCTCATGGACAGCGGCGGAATGGTCGCGATCGACGCGGGGGACGTCTACCTCGGGAGCGTGATTCCCGCTTCCCTCTGCGCCTGGTCGAAGCTCTACCTCGGCTGGGCGGTCCCCGAGATCGTCACCGGCCCCCGCGATCTCCGCCTCGCCTGCGCGACCCTGGCCGATCCGCCCGCGGGGGTGCCGCGCGTCGCGATGATTCCCCTGAACGACCGGGAGTACTTCCTCCTCGAGAACCGGTGCGGGCTCGCGGCTCTCGGCGACTACGCGGCGAAGCTCGACACGCTGAACAACGTGATCCTCGGGCCGGTGACGAACGACACCCTCGAGTCGTTCACCAACGACTACGACTACGCCCTCCCCGGGTGGGGGCTTCTTATCTGGCACATCAACAACCGGAAGCTGACCGAGGAGGCGATTCTCTACACGAACGACGTGAACAACGACTACTTCGACCGCGCGGTGGAGGTCGAGGAGGCGGACGGAATCAAGGACCTCGGGAACCCCTACTCCGCCTACTGGGACGGTAGCCCGTACGACCCGTTTTTCGAGGGGAACGCGACGGAGTTCGGGCCGAGGACCGCGCCGAACTCGGATCTCACGGACGGGGGAAAATCGAGGGTCGCCGTGCGGGGAATCGGCAAGGCGGGCACGGTGATGGACCTCACGGTCGAGGTGGACCGAAGCCTGCCCGGCTGGCCGGTCCCGCTTCTTCCCGACTCTTCCGGCGCGGCGGCGGAGGGGATCGCCGTCGCCTCGTCCGGCGCCGCCGTGGGGATCGCCGCCTTCTGGACGTCGGGGGACTCGACAGAGATGCGGAGCGGCGTGACGGCGGTCGCTGCGGAGGAGACGCTCCGCGTCGCCCGCGAGGACCTTCCCGGTCCGATCTCGGGGATCGCGGTCGTGGGAGACCTTCAGGAGGAGGTCCCCGGCGAGGAGATCTACGCGGTTGCAGGAGGGCGCGTCCTCCGGATCGATCCGTTCGCGGCCGAGCCTCTCGTCGATCTCGGCGCTCTGCCGGCCGGGGACATGACGGGCGGGCCGTTCCTCC